>NZ_JBEZWL010000001.1:0-180929 GCF_040648015.1 Streptomyces sp. NPDC029216
CGGTGCCGTGGGCACGGCCGCTGCTGCGCCGGATCGCCGTCTCCGGACGGCCCTCCGTGGACTCGGTGGTGTACGAGGGCGCGGCCGCCGCCGCGTCCTGCTCGGGCTGGGCCAGCGCGAACGCCCGTACCACCGGCGGCAGTCCGTACTGGCCCGGCAGGTCGGACGGCGCGAGCAGACCCGCGTCGAGCAGGCTCTCCAGCAGGTCCTCGACCGGCTCCGCGGACCGCTCGACCGAATGGACCAGCGCGTCCGCGCACTCGTACACCACCGAGTCCACGGAGGGCCGTCCGGAGACGGCGATCCGGCGCAGCAGCGGCCGTGCCCACGGCACCGCCGACCGGTAGGCGGCGTCGAGACGCCGGCTCAGGCTGTCGTCCCCGGCCCGCAGCCGGGACAGGAACAGCCCCGGCGCCTGCACGCCCTCGCCGAGCAGCTCCGCGACGCAGTCCTCCAGCATCCACTCGGGCCGGGCCGCGATCCGCCGGCCGGCCAGGTTCAGCGCGGCGGGCAGGTCCCCGCAGGCCTCCGCGAGGCGCAGGCAGGCCCGCGGCTCGGCGCCCACCCGCTCCTCGCCCAGCAGGCCCGCCAGCAGGTCCACCGACTCGTCCCGCTCCAGGGCCGGCAGCCGCATCCGGTCGACCCCGTCGAGGCCGAGCAGCCGCGAGCGGCTGGTGACGATGATCCGGCTCTCCGGCGCACCGGCCAGCAGCTCGCGCACCTGGCGCTCGTGCTGCACCCCGTCGAGGACCACCAGGACCCGGCGGCGGGCCAGCAGCGAGCGGTACAGGCCGAACCGCGGCCCGGTGTCGTTCGGGATGCGGTCGGCGGGCATGCCGAGCGCCTCCAGGAAGCCGCCCACGATCCCGTGGGCGTCCTTGCGCCCGTCGGCGGCCGCGTCGAGGTCGACGTACAGCTGCCCGTCCGGCAGGTCCGCCGCCAGCTCGTGCGCGAGCCGCAGCGCGAACGCCGACTTGCCCACACCGACCTGACCGGTGATCACCAGCGGCCTCGGCACGGCCCGCTCGCCGTCCCGGGACGCGGTCAGCACCCGGGCCCGCTGGAGCAGATGACCCCGCCCCACCAGCCGGTGCGGCTCCATCGGCAGCTGCGCGGGCGGCGGCACCGCGGCCCGTACGGCGGCGGCGCGCAGCTCCGCCTCCTGGTGCTGCTGCACGCTCTTGGCGGCCGGACGGGACACCCCTTCGGCGCCCTCCGCCCCGGCGGCCTCGCGCCAGCGGCGCTCCCAGGTCGCCCGGTCCCCGCCGCAGGCCTCCGCGAAGGCGAGGGCCACCTGGAGGGTCGGGAGCCGGTATCCGGCGGCCGCGTCGGAGAGCACCGACGCGGAGAACATCGCCCGGTTGGCCATGTCGCGGTAGCCGGGGCTGCCCGCGGCGGTCCGGAGCCTGCGCAGCTCCCGGGCGAACGCGGTGACGGGTCCCGCGTCCGGGGCGAGGGGTCTCTCCAGTCTGCCCACCTTCTGCTCCTTTGCCGCTCGCTGTGTCAAATGCGCCTGTGCCGTCGGTCGTTGTCGCCGGTCCCTTCGGCTGACACAGCCTCCGCATTCCCCTTCCCGTTCCCTTCCCGGAGCCTTACCGCCTCACAGGGGAACCGCCTATGATCCCGTTGGCAAAGGCCCCGACCTGGGGATTTGTTGGGCTGGGGGGGGATCGGCTGTCGATGACCGCGACAGAACCGGGGTCCGCAGGAAGAGGCGAGGGGATTCCCCAAGGGAATTCCCTCCGCTTCAACATGCTCGGATCCCTTGAGAGTTGGGCCGCCGGGGGGCGGCTGAGGCTGGGCGGGGCCATCCAGGAACGGGTCCTGTCCATGCTGCTGCTGGAGTCCGGCCGGGTGGTGACCGTCGCCCGGCTGGTCGAGGCCGCGTGGGAGCAGGATCCACCTGCAACGGCCGCGCACCAGGTCCGCAAAGCCGTCGCCGACCTGCGACGACGCATCCCGGACGGCAGTGCGGTGATCGTCACCGACGGCCCCGGGTACCGGGCCGCCGTGACGGCAGGGCAGCTGGACCTGCTCGAATTCGACGGACTCGTCCAGGCGGCGGGGCAGGCGGCGAAGGAGGGCCGCATGACCACGGCCGCCGAGCACCTGGCCTCCGCCCTGGCCCTGTGGCGGGGTCCCGTGCTGTCCGGCGCCGGCGGCTCGGTGATCGACACCGCCGCGACCGCGCTGGAGGAACGGCGGCTGTCCGCCGCCGAGCAGTACTTCGGCCTGCGGCTCACGCTGGGGGAGAGCGGCGAGCTGGTGTCCGGGCTGCGCGCGCTGATCACCGAGCACCCGCTGCGGGAGACCCTGCGCGGGCAGCTGATGCTGGCCCTGTACCGCACGGGACGGCAGGCCGAGGCGCTCCAGGAGTACGGGCGGGTGCGCGAGCTGCTCGTGGAGGAGCTCGGCATCGACCCGGGGCCGCAGCTGGCCAAGCTGTACGAGGCGATCCTGCGCGACGGCCCCGAACTGGCCGCGCCGGAGCGCCCGGAGCCGCCGGCCCCGCAGCCGGCGGCCCGCACGGACCCGGAACCCGCGCCGGCCCCCGTATCCGTACCCGCGCCCGAGGCGGCGCCCGCACCGCCGGCCGAGGCCCCCTGCACGCTCCCCTACGACCTGCCCGACTTCACGGGCCGCACCAAGGAGCTGAACGAGCTCTTCGAGTTCGTCCGGGAGGGCGCCCCGGGCCAGGAACGCTACTCCCGCATCGTCGCCATCGACGGCATGGGCGGCATGGGCAAGACCTCCCTCGCCGTCCGGGCCGCCCACCGGCTGGCCGACCGCTACCCGGACGGCCAGCTCCTCATCGACCTGCGCGGGTTCACCCCGGGCGAGACCCCGGTGACCCCCGCGTCCGCGCTGGACGGCCTGCTGCGCACCCTCGGCACGCCCGGCGACCGGATCCCCGAGGACCTGGAGGGCCGCGCCGCCCTGTGGCGGGCCGTCCTCGACGGCCGGCGGATCCTGCTGCTGCTCGACAACGCCGTCGACGCCGCGCAGATCCGGCCCCTGCTGCCGGCCTCGCCGGGCTGCCTCGTGCTGGTGACGAGCCGGGCCCGGCTGCTGGACCTCGACGGCGTCGAGTGGGTCTCCATCGACCTGATGAAGCCCGAGGAGAGCACCGACCTGATGACGCAGACGCTCGGCGCGGCCCGCGTGGCCGCCGAGCCGGAGGCGGCCGCGGAGCTGGCGGAGCTGTGCGGGCACCTCCCGCTGGCCCTGCGCATCGCCACCGCCCGGCTGCGCAACAGGCCGCGCTGGACGGTCCGTTACCTGGTCGAGCGGCTGCGCGACGAGACCCGCCGGATGGACGAGCTGAGCTCGGGCGAGCGCAGCGTGGCGGCGACGCTGCGGCTGTCGTACCTGGCGATGGACGAGAAGCACCGCACGGCCTTCCGCATGCTGAGCCTGCACCCGGGCGCCGACATCGACGTCCACGCGGCGGCCGCGCTCCTCGGCACGACCCTCCGGGACGCCGAGGACACCCTGGAGTTCCTGCTCGACGTGCACCTCGTCCAGCAGCCCGACATCGGCCTGTACACCTTCCACGACCTGGTGCGCAGCTTCGCCCAGAGCCTGCGGGTCCCGGCGACGGAGGCGGCCGACGCGGCGGCGGTCGAGCGGCTGCTCGGCTACTACCTGACGGCCACGGACGAGGCCTGCGAGGTGCTGTTCCCGGGCCGCAACTACCGCCCCACCGGCATCCCGCCGTACGCGGGCGAGCTGCCCGCGCTGGGGCGGGCGGACCTGGCGGGCCGGTGGTTCGACCAGGAACACGACGGCCTGCTGGCGGCCGTCAGCCTCGCGGACCGCCGCGGCCACGACCGCTACACCGCCTGCCTGAGCCGCAACCTGGCCTTCCACCTGCACGCACGCGGGCAGTTCGACGAGTTCTGGAGCCTCGGCCGCCTCTCCGTAGCGGCCGCCCGCCGACTCGACGACCCGGGCCTGCTCAGCGTCAGCCTGTCCAACCTGGGCGCCGCCTGCTGGAAGCTCGGCCGCTTCGAGGAGGGGCTGGAAGTCGCGGCCGAGGGCCGGGACACCGCCGTCCGGCTCGGCGACCGGCACATCGAGGCCCACAGCGAGTCGACCATCGGCCTGCTGCTCAGCATGCTCGGGCAGTACACGGCCGCGCTCCCCCTCATCGAGCGGGCGATCGGCATGGCCGGGGAACTCGGGGCCCTCCGTGAGGAATCCGAAGCCCTCACCATGCTCAGCTCGTTGCACGCGGCCTGCGGCCGCTACGCCGAGGCGGAGGAGGCTGCACGCCGGGCGCTGAGGATCAGCCGCGGCCTCGGATACCGGGGTGGTGAGACGACCGCCCTGACGGACCTGGCCGTCGCCCAGGCGGGCCGCGGCGCCTACGAGGAGGCGTACGCCTGCCTGCGCACCACCCGCGACCTGTGCGACTGGGACAGGGAACAGGCGGACGGCGCCCTGCTCCTCGCGCTGTCCGCCGAGGTCGCGGACCGGATGGGCAAGGAAGCGGAGGCCTCGGACTTCGCGGAGAAGGCCCTGACCCTGGCCCGGGGCGGCAGTACGCCGATCCGCCTGGCCAAGGTGGAGAACCTCCTCGGGCGACTGCGCGTGCGCCGGGGGGAGTACGAGGCCGCAGGGACCCTGCACGGCCACGCGTACACGATCGCCGCAGGGATGCGGCTGCGTCCGGAGGAGGCCGACGCGCTGATCGGCCTCGCTCTGGTCGCCGAGGCGTCGGGCGACCTCGCGACCGCGTCCGAGCACCGGGCGAAGGCCGCCGAGCTGTTCGATCTCATGGGAATGCCCGAGCAGCATCGCGGACACTGACCCTCACGCGGATGTGCCCCGCACCGGATACCGGTGCGGGGCACATCCGCGTGAGGGGTGCCGGTTCGGCCGTCACGGCGTGGGAGCGGGGGACGCAGACGCCGGGCCGCGGTCCTCGGCAAGCACCTGGGACCCGGTGGACGGGCCGGCGTCCGAGGACTGGACGGCGACGCCGAGTCCGAGAACCACAGCCGCGGCGAAGATCCCGACGAGTCGAACCAGCTTGCTGTTCATGTGCCCATCCCCCTGATGTCTGCGGTGTGCGGCCCCCCGTTGTGCGGTGGGCCGCTTTCGACATCACTGAGACTGGGCTACGCCGATCCCGAACCGTTCCCTTCCAGTTCCTTGCTCAACTCCCTTGCGGGAATGGCCGGTTACCGCTGTCCGGTAACCGGCCGTCAGGCGCCGTTCCCGTTCCCCTCCGCGGCCGTTCCCGGCTTGCCGTACGGTTCCCGCGAGGCCGCGATCCGGGATCCCCGGGCGGTGATCAGGACGTCCGTACGGGTGGTCCCGGACTCGTACCCGGCCAGGTCCAGCAGGGCCCGTACGACCGCCCGGACACCGGCCCGGTCCTCGTCGGAGAGGGGCTCCGCGTGGCCCTCGGCGGTGATGCCCGCGACCAGGTGCATCCCGTCCACCGAGAAGGTCTCCACGCTGAACTGCGGCCCGGTCAGCAGCTCCTCGACGAGGTGCGGCCCGGGGTACCGGCCGGCGACGGCCCGCCCGGCCCAGTCCGTGAGGGCCTCGTGGTCCCGCACCAGGGCGGTGTGCCACACGCCCGTCCCGTCGGCGGACTTGATCACCACCGGCAGTGGGAAGGCCTCGGCCAGCGCCCGGGCCTCGGCGACGGTGGCCGCCTCCTCGGCGCGCACGGCCGAGATCCCGCTGGCGTTCAGCACGCGCCGCATGGCCACCGCGTCCGGCAGACCGCCGGCCGCTCCCTCCCGGTCCTCCGCGAGCTCCCGGGCCACCGACTCGGCGGCGGCCGAGGCCCCGCCCGTCAGGGCTCCGGGGAGGTAGAGGATGTGCCCGATGCCGTGGTGACGCGCCGTGTCCGTCAGGACCGCGCGCAGCTCGGCCGCGTCCGCGAAGTCCACGCGCAGGATCCGCTCGGGGGGCAGCTCCGACCTGAGGTCCCGCTCCACCTCCAGCGTGTGGTCCAGGGCCGCCCAGACCTCCAGGCCCGCTGCGCGGGCCGCCCGCACGAGCCCCGGTCCGGGCATCACCAGCAGGGCCCGTCTCGCCCGCTGTGCCGTCTGGCTGTCACTCACCGTGTCCCCCTTCTCGGACTTCCCGGGAGATAGTGACGCGAGCCCTTCCCGTTCAGATCCCTCCGTGATCCTGAACGGCAGACGTCTTTTCCGGACTGTCCCGATACGCACCGGCCGGGGGTCCTGGTCCGTCCAGCGGTGCGCGAGACGTCCTCCGGAAATCCTTGAGGGGGGCCCGACCGCGGCGTGCGCGGGGCCCGCCGGGCGGGGCGGGAACGCAAAACCCCCCGACCGGCGTTTCCGCAGGTCAGGGGGTTTTTGGGAGTGGAGCCTAGGAGATTCGAACTCCTGACATCTGCCTTGCAAAAGCAGCGCTCTACCAACTGAGCTAAGGCCCCGTGCGTCCGGACGCGCGCCCTCCCCAGGGAGGGAGTGTCCGTTCCGCAGGACAGAGTACCCGGTGCACCCCCTCATCCCGCAAAATGATGGGGACTCCCGCCCCGCGACCACGCTCCGTAAGATGCTCGCGAGGTTCGCACCAGCGAAGGGGAGTAGTAAGAGTGGACGCAGTACAGCAAGAGGCCACGGCCAGAGCCAGGGAACTTCAGCGCAGTTGGTACGGGGAGCCCCTCGGCGCCCTGTTCCGACGGCTCATAGATGACCTCGGCCTGAACCAGGCCCGCCTCGCTGCCGTCCTCGGACTGTCGGCGCCGATGCTGTCCCAGCTGATGAGCGGACAGCGCGCCAAGATCGGCAACCCGGCCGTCGTCCAGCGGGTCCAGGCCCTTCAGGACCTCGCCGGGCAGGTGGCGGACGGCAGCGTCAGCGCCGCCGAGGCCACCGACCGGATGGACGAGATCAAGAACACCCAGGGAGGGTCCGTCCTCAGCAACAGCGCTCAGAGCGCCCCGAGTTCCGGCGCCCCCACCGTCAAGCGGGTCGTCCGTGAGATCCAGTCGCTGCTGAGGTCGGTCTCCGCGGCCGGCGACATCATCGACGCGGCCAACGCCCTCGCCCCCAGCCACCCCGAACTGGCGGAGTTCCTCCGCGTGTACGGCGCCGGGCGCACGGCGGAGGCGGTGGCCCACTACGAGGCCCACCAGAACTGACACACCGGGCGACGGGGGGCGGGCCGCGAAGCCGTCCCCGCGCCGCTGTGGGGGGCCATCACACATCCCCCGCACCCCGAATCCCCGAAACCGCTCCCAGACCGCCACAGGGGCACACAAGGCCCTTGCCGTGCCTACCCAGTTGCTCCGCCCCGCGGGCACACGGCGCAGGCGGCCGGAACAGCACGAAGCCCCGGCAGCAGCGGCAGCCGGGGCTTCATGAGATCAAACGTGGGGCTCACACGCCGGAACCAGAGGGCACGGAGTCGGTTGCCTCCGTCCACAGGTCCTGCTCGGCGCGGTCCGCCTGGATCTGGCGGTACACGAGGAGCCCGCCGATGGCGGCCAGTGCGACCAGGAGCAGCTTCTTCACCGCGCGACCTCGTCTTTCGTTGACGTTGGGGACTTCTGGGCGCCAACAATACACACCGACCGATACCGATCGGTTATCTGGGAGCCCCCGGACGGCCCAACGGCGAAGACCCCCAGGCCTGGGGCCTGGGGGTCTTCGACTCTGTGGGGCTAACAGGATTTGAACCTGTGGCCTCATCCTTATCAGGGATGCGCTCTAACCAACTGAGCTATAGCCCCGTCGCGCCTGCGCGCTGACTCCTGAAGATTAGCGCACAGACGCAGTGGAACCCAAATCCCCCGGGGCGGAGCCCCTGACGTCACCGTCGCGGGGCTTTCCCGCAGGTCAGTCGGCGGTCATTCGTCCTCGGCCAGCGTGAGCTCCACGCCGCCCACGAAGCCCGCGGACAGGTTGTAGATGAACGCGCCCAGCGTCGCCAGGGCAGTCATCAGCACGACGTCGATCACCGCGATCACCGAGGTGAAGATCAGCACGCGCGGCAGCGACAGGAACGACTGGAGGTCGAAGCCGTTGCCCTCGTTGGAGCCGGTGGCCTCGCTGATCGTGCCGCCGACGGTCGAGAAGATGCCCATGGCGTCCATGACCATCCACAGCACCGCGGACGCCACGATCGTGCAGACGCCCAGCGCGATGGACAGCAGGAAGCTGACCTTCATCACCGACCACGGGTCGGCCTTGGCCACCCGCAGCCGCGCCTTGCGCGTCCTGGGCGTCGTACGGACCCCCGGCACGGGTCCCCGCTGCGTGCCCGGCTTCTTGGGGGCCGCGTACGCCTGCGGGGGGTGGTAGGGCTGCTCGGCGGCGTCCTTGGCCGCGCCGGGCTTCTGCTTCTGCTTCTGCTTGGACTGGGACTGCGGCTTCGCCTGCGGCTCGGGCTGCGGTCCTCGGGTGTCCGTCACGGTTCCCCCCCTGCCTTCGGCGGGCTCGTCCCCACCCTGGGATTCCGCGGCAGGGCCACGGGCACCGTTCGCTCCAGTCTTGGCCGGTCCGGCGCCCGTGGCTCCACTCACGACTTACTCCTCGTGCTCCCGATCCGGGGACGTCTCGTCCCCGGCGGCCTCGGCGGCCGTTCCCTCGGCTGCCGCGGCCTCGATCCCTGTCTCGATCTCGTCGACCTCGTCAGCTTCCTGACCGGCCTCGGCGTTGCGGGCGATGCCCACCACGGCATCCCGCTTGCCCAGGTTGATCAGCTGGACGCCCATGGTGTCACGGCCCGTCTCCCTGACTTCGTTGACGCGCGTACGGATCACACCGCCGCCGAGCGTGATGGCGAGGATCTCATCCGATTCATCCACCACCAGCGCGCCGACGAGCGACCCGCGGTCCTCTACGATCTTGGCAGCCTTGATGCCCAGACCGCCGCGTCCCTGGACGCGGTACTCGTCCACCGCGGTCCGCTTGGCGTAGCCGCCGTCGGTCGCGGTGAACACGAACGTACCCGGCCGCACAACGCTCATCGACAGCAGTTCGTCACCCTCGCGGAAGCTCATGCCCTTCACGCCCGAGGTGGCGCGGCCCATCGGGCGCAGCGCGTCGTCGGTCGCCGTGAAACGGATCGACTGCGCCTTCTTGCTGATGAGCAGCAGGTCGTCCTCGGCGGACACCAGCTCGGCGCCGATCAGCTCGTCGTCGCTGCCGTCCTCGGTCTCCCGCAGGTTGATGGCGATGACGCCACCCGAACGGGGCGAGTCGTAGTCCTTGAGCGCCGTCTTCTTCACCAGGCCGGCCTTCGTGGCCAGGATCAGGTAGGGCGCCGCCTCGTAGTCGCGGATCGCGAGGATCTGGGCGATCTTCTCGTCCGGCTGGAAGGCCAGCAGGTTCGCCACGTGCTGCCCGCGCGCGTCACGGCCGGCGTCCGGGAGCTCGTACGCCTTGGACCGGTAGACGCGGCCCTTGTTCGTGAAGAACAGCAGCCAGTGGTGCGTGGTGGACACGAAGAAGTGGTCGACCAGGTCGTCCTGCTTCAGCTTCGTGCCGCGCACGCCCTTGCCGCCGCGCTTCTGCGAGCGGTAGTCCTCGGTCTTGGTGCGCTTGACGTAACCGCCGTGCGTGATGGTGACGACGATGTCCTCTTCGGCGATCAGGTCCTCGATGGACATGTCACCGTCGAAGGGCACCAGCTTGGAGCGCCGGTCGTCGCCGTACTTCTCGACGAGCGCGGCCAGTTCCTCGCTGACGATCGAGCGCTGCTTCTCCGGCGAGGCCAGGATCGCGTTGTACTCGTCGATCTTCGCCTGGAGCTCGTCGTGCTCGGCGACGATCTTCTGGCGCTCCAGGGCGGCCAGGCGGCGCAGCTGCATCTCCAGGATGGCGTTCGCCTGGATCTCGTCGATCTCCAGGAGGCCCATGAGGCCCTCGCGCGCGATCTCGACGGTGTTGCTGCGCCGGATGAGGGCGATGACCTCGTCGATGGCGTCCAGCGCCTTGAGCAGGCCGCGCAGGATGTGGGCCCGCTCCTCCGCCTTGCGCAGGCGGAAGCGCGTACGGCGGACGATGACCTCGATCTGGTGCTGCACCCAGTGGCGGATGAACGCGTCGATCGACAGGGTGCGCGGCACCCCGTCCACCAGCGCCAGCATGTTCGCGCCGAAGTTCGTCTGCAGGTCGGTGTGCTTGTAGAGGTTGTTCAGCACGACCTTGGCGACGGCGTCGCGCTTGAGCACGATCACCAGGCGCTGGCCCGTCCGGGACGAGGTCTCGTCGCGGACGTCGGCGATGCCGCCGATCTTGCCGTCCTTGACCAGGTCGGCGATCTTCTGCGCGAGGTTGTCCGGGTTGGTCTGGTACGGCAGCTCCGTGACCACCAGGCACTGGCGGTTCTGGATCTCCTCGACCTCGACCACGGCGCGCATCGTGATGGAGCCGCGCCCGGTGCGGTACGCCTCCTCGATGCCCTTGCGGCCCACGACCAGGGCGCCCGACGGGAAGTCCGGGCCCTTGATCCGCTCCAGCAGCGCGTCCAGGAGCTCCTCGTGCGAGGCCTCCGGGTGCTCCAGCGCCCACTGCGCGCCGGCCGCGACCTCGCGCAGGTTGTGCGGCGGGATGTTGGTGGCCATGCCGACCGCGATACCGGCACTGCCGTTGACCAGCAGGTTCGGGAAGCGCGCCGGCAGGACCGTCGGCTCCTGGTTGCGGCCGTCGTAGTTGTCCGTGAAGTCGACGGTCTCCTCGTCGATGTCCCGGAGCATCTCCATGGCCTGCGGCATGAGCTTGCACTCGGTGTAGCGCATCGCGGCCGCCGGGTCGTTGCCCGGGGAGCCGAAGTTGCCGTTCGAGTCCACCAGCGGCATGCGCATCGACCACGGCTGGGCCAGGCGGACCAGGGCGTCGTAGATGGAGCTGTCGCCGTGCGGGTGGTAGGTGCCCATGACGTCGCCGACGACGCGGGCGCACTTGTAGAAGCCCTTCTCGGGCCGGTAGCCGCCGTCGTACATCGCGTACAGCACCCGGCGGTGGACGGGCTTGAGGCCGTCCCGTACGTCGGGCAGCGCGCGGGAGACGATGACGGACATCGCGTAGTCGAGGTAGGAGCGCTGCATCTCCGTCTCGAGCCCGACGGGCTCGATGCGCAGCACGGGCTGCTCCTCCGCGGCGTTCTCTGCGGTGGGGGTGGTTTCGTCGGCCATGGCCGGTCAGGAATCCTTTCGGGCGGTCAGCGGGGGCCGACTCAGATGTCGAGGAAGCGGACGTCCTTGGCGTTGCGCTGGATGAAGGAGCGCCGCGCCTCGACGTCCTCACCCATCAGCACCGAGAACAGGTCGTCGGCCTGCGCCGCGTCGTCCAGCGTGACCTGGCCGAGCACGCGGTGGTCCACGTCCATGGTGGTGACGCGCAGTTCCTCGGCGTTCATCTCGCCCAGACCCTTGAAGCGCTGGATCGAGTCTTCCTTGATCCGCTTGCCGTTCTGCTTGCCGAGTTCGACCAGGGCGTCGCGCTCGCGGTCCGAGTACGCGTACTCGAAGTCGTCGCGGCCCCACTTGATCTTGTACAGCGGCGGGCGGGACAGGTACACGTGCCCGGCCTCGACCAGCGGCCGCATGAAGCGGAACAGGAAGGTCAGCAGCAGGGTGTTGATGTGCTGGCCGTCGACGTCGGCGTCCGCCATCAGGATGATCTTGTGATAGCGGAGCTTCTCGATGTCGAAGTCCTCGTGCACGCCGGTGCCGAAGGCGCTGATCAGCGCCTGGACCTCGGTGTTCTGGAGGATCTTGTCGATCCGGGCCTTCTCGACGTTCAGGATCTTGCCGCGGATGGGCAGGATGGCCTGGTACATCGGGTTGCGGCCGGACTTCGCGGAGCCGCCGGCGGAGTCACCCTCGACGATGAAGATCTCGCACTTGGTGGGGTCGTTCGACTGGCAGTCCGAGAGCTTGCCCGGCAGCGAGGCGCTCTCCAGGAGGCCCTTGCGGCGGGTGAGGTCGCGGGCCTTGCGGGCCGCGACGCGGGCCGTGGCGGCCTGGATCGCCTTGCGGACGATGTCCGCGGCCTCGACCGGGTTGCGGTCGAACCAGTCGTTGAGGTGCTCGTGGACCACCTTCTGCACGAAGGTCTTGGCCTCCGTGTTGCCCAGCTTGGTCTTCGTCTGGCCCTCGAACTGGGGCTCGCCCAGCTTGACCGAGATGATCGCCGTCAGACCCTCGCGGATGTCCTCGCCGGCGAGGTTGTCGTCCTTCTCGCGGAGCAGCTTCTTGTCCCGCGCGTAGCGGTTGACCAGGCCGGTCAGCGCCGCGCGGAAGCCCTCCTCGTGGGTGCCGCCCTCGTGCGTGTGGATCGTGTTCGCGAAGGAGTAGACGCCCTCGGTGTACTGCGAGTTCCACTGCATCGCGATCTCGACCGAGAGCATGCGCTCCTTGTCCTCGGCCTCGACGTCGATGACGGTGGGGTGGATCAGCTCGCCCTTGCGCGAGTTGAGGTACTTCACGAAGTCGACGATGCCGCCCTCGTAGTAGTACTTCACCGTGCGGGCCTGCGGCTCGGCCGTGTCCGCGTCCGGGTCGTCCGCGCCCGCCGTGGCCTTGGCCGACTCGCGCTCGTCGGTCAGCGTCAGGGTCAGGCCCTTGTTGAGGAAGGCCATCTCCTGGAAGCGCCGCGACAGCGTCTCGAAGGAGTACTCGGTGGTCTCGAAGATGTCGCCGTCGGCCCAGAACGTCACCGACGTGCCGTGCTCGTCGGTCTCCTCGTTCTTGGCCAGCGGGGCCGTCGGCACGCCCAGCTTGTAGTCCTGGGTCCAGCGGTGGCCGTCCGTCTTGACCTCGACCGCGACCTTGGTCGACAGGGCGTTCACCACGGACACGCCGACGCCGTGCAGACCGCCGGAGACCGCGTAGCCGCCGCCGCCGAACTTGCCGCCCGCGTGCAGGACCGTCAGGACGACCTCGACGGCCGGCTTCCCCTCGGACGGCACGATGCCGACCGGGATGCCACGGCCGTTGTCGATCACGCGCACCCCGCCGTCGGCGAGGATGGTCACGTCGATGGTGTCGGCGTGCCCGGCCAGCGCCTCGTCGACCGAGTTGTCCACGACCTCGTAGACGAGGTGGTGCAGACCACGCTCACCGGTCGAGCCGATGTACATGCCTGGCCGCTTGCGGACGGCGTCCAGGCCTTCCAGGACCTGGATCGCACTGGCGTCGTAATTCTTCTCGTTGGAGTCGCCGGAATCGGCCACGAAGCGCCCTTTCTGGCACAGCGCAGCCCGTGCTCCGGACCAGCAAGTGCACCGGCGGGAGCGGCCGCGTCGATCTGCGTTGTCTGCGTGTGTCGCTGTCACCCCGCGGACAGGCGGGATTATCTCCAGTCTACCGGTACCACTGACATGAATGGGGGTTTGCGGGTGCCTGAGTCCGCATGTGCCGCCCTGAACCTCCTCTCTCCGACTCCCCATATCCGGGGAGGGGCTCAAAGAGGCTCACGCGGGCGTCCAGCGCTTCGGCCTGTCAACCCACGGCTACCGTGAGGGACGCCGCATTCCCGGCCTCCGCGAAGCGGGGCCGGCATGCGCAGCCGGGCCCTATCCCCAGGTGTCCCCAGGACCGGAGCTACCGGGCGCCCGCAACGGCCCGTACCGCTTCGGCCGCCCGCCGGGCCCCTGCACCTTGATCAGCCGCACGGTGCCCTGCCCCAGCTCCGCGTTGAGCCGCGCCACCAGCTGCGGCGCCAGCAGCTTCAGCTGGGCCGCCCAGGCCGAGGAGTCGCAGCGCACCAGCAGCTCACGGTCCTCGTACCGCTCCGGCTCGCAGTGCGCGGCGATCTCCGGGCCGACGATCTCCGCCCAGCGCTCCATCACCCCGGCCACCGCGATCGGCATCTCCCAGCCGCGTTCGGTGCGCAGCCGGTCCAGCGCCGCCATCAGCGGCATGGGGTCCCGGCCGTCGGCGCGCGCGCCCGAACGCAGCCCGGGCTGCGGCCGGCCCTTCTTCCCGCCCACCGCGTTGCCCCGCGCCCGGGCCTGCTCGCGCGCGGCCGCCAGGGCCTGGCGGGCCAGGTCGACGCCGGAGGGCTCCGGGGTCTTCCGCTTCTGCTGCTCGCCCTCGTTCACAGCCGGGTCACCTCACCGCCGGACACCGCGAAGCGCGTCCCCGACAGCACGTCCGGAACGTCGTCGTCCACCGCTGCCGTCACCAGGACCTGCTCGCCCGGAGCCACCAGTTCCGCGAGCCGCTCGCGGCGGCGGGCGTCCAGCTCCGCGAAGACGTCGTCCAGGATCAGCACCGGCTCGTTGCCCTCCGAGCGCAGCAGCTCGTACGAGGCCAGCCGCAGCGCCAGCGCGTACGACCAGGACTCGCCGTGGCTGGCGTACCCCTTGGCGGGGAGCTCGCCCAGGCGCAGGAGCACGTCGTCGCGGTGCGGCCCGACCAGGGTGACGCCGCGCTCGATCTCCTGCTTGCGCACCTCGGACAGGCCCGCGAGCAGGACCTCGTAGAGCGCCTCGCGGGTGCGGGCCTCGCCGGTGTCGACGTCCTCGCCCGCGGAGGACTTGTAGGCGAGCCCGAGCGGGCCGCCGCCGGGCGCGAGCTGCTCGTAGGCCTTGTCGGCCAGCGGCAGCAGGGTCGCGAGCAGGTCGAGGCGGTGGGCGAGCAGCTCGGCGCCCGCGCGCGCGAGGTGCTGGTCCCACACGTCGAGGGTGGACAGGTCCATGGAGCGGCCGCCGTGCCGGCGGGCCATCGCCGCCGACTTCAGCAGGGTGTTGCGCTGCTTGAGCACCCGCTCGTAGTCGGAGCGGACCGCCGCCATGCGCGGGGAGCGGGCGGTGACGAGCTCGTCCAGGAACCGCCGCCGCTCGCCGGGGTCTCCCTTGACCAGGGCCAGGTCCTCGGGGGCGAACAGCACGGTCCGCACGATCCCCAGCACGTCCCTGGGCCTGACCTGCGAGGACCTGTTGATACGGGCACGGTTGGCGCGGCCGGGGTTGAGCTCCAGCTCGACCAGCTGCTGGCGCTCGCCCTGGGTCACGGCGGCCCGGATGACGGCGCGGTCGGCGCCCATCCGGACGAGCGGGGCGTCGGAGGCCACCCGGTGGCTGCCCAGGGTGGCCAGGTAGCCGACGGCCTCGACGAGGTTCGTCTTGCCCTGGCCGTTGGGGCCCACGAAAGCGGTGACGCCCGGGGCGAGGGGTACCTCGGCCCGGGCGTACGAGCGGAAGTCGGCCAACGAGAGATGCGAGACGTGCATACGGCGCCGACCTCCCCCGGCTTCCTGCTGTCCTGCTCTGTGGTGCTGTGGAGCGGTTGTGGATTACTTCTTCTCGACCGCGTGGCCGCCGAACTGGTTGCGCAGCGCCGCGATCATCTTCATCTGCGGGGAGTCGTCCTGGCGGGACGCGAAGCGGGCGAACAGCGAGGCGGTGATCGCCGGCAGCGGCACCGCGTTGTCGATCGCCGCCTCGACGGTCCAGCGGCCCTCGCCCGAGTCCTGGGCGAAGCCCTTGAGCTGGTCGAGGTGCTCGTCCTCGTCCAGCGCGTTCACGGCGAGGTCCAGCAGCCAGGAGCGGATGACCGTGCCCTCCTGCCAGGAGCGGAAGACCTCGCGGACGTCGGTGACCGAGTCCACCTTCTCCAGCAGCTCCCAGCCCTCGGCGTAGGCCTGCATCATGGCGTACTCGATGCCGTTGTGGACCATCTTCGCGAAGTGGCCCGCGCCGACCTTGCCCGCGTGCACGGCGCCGAAGTCACCCTCGGGCTTGAGGGCGTCGAAGACCGGCTGGACCGCGGCGACGTGCTTCTCGTCGCCGCCGTACATCAGCGCGTAGCCGTTCTCCAGGCCCCAGACGCCGCCGGAGACGCCGCAGTCGACGAAGCCGATGCCCTTGGCCTTCAGCTCCTCGGCGTGCTTCTCGTCGTCCGTCCAGCGGGAGTTGCCGCCGTCGACGACGATGTCGCCGGGGGAGAGCAGCTCCGCCAGCTCGTCCACGGTGGACTGCGTCGCGGCGCCGGCCGGGACCATGACCCACACCACGCGGGGGGCCTGGAGGCTGTCCACAAGCTCCCGGAGGCTGTGGACATCGGCGAGGTCCGGGTTGCGGTCGTATCCGATGACGGTGTGGCCGGCGCGGCGGATGCGCTCGCGCATGTTGCCGCCCATCTTGCCGAGACCGACGAGACCGAGCTCCATCAGGTGGGTTCCTTAAGCGTTGGGGCCGTCTGTATCGGGGCTCCCCGGGGACCGGTGGTTTCCGGCCGTTTTCTCCTGGGTCGCCCGCCGGGTCCGAGCCTACGCCGGGCCGTGGCGGGAGGCCGCTCCGCATGGCGCCGGGCCCGGTCCTCGCTGGTGCGGGACCGGGCCCGGTGCCGGCGTACGGGAGCGGGGTCAGCCGGAGAGGCGCACCGGCATGATCAGGTACTTGTAGGCCTCGTCCGCCTCGGCGTCCACCGCCGGGCGGCCGCTGAGCAGGGCGGGCTTCGTCGAGGTGGTGAAGCTGAGCTGGGCCGCCGGGGAGTCGATGGCGCTCAGGCCGTCGAGCAGGAAGGTCGGGTTGAAGGCGATCGAGATGTCGTCACCCTCCAGCGTCGCGTCGACGCGCTCCACAGCCTGTGCATCGTCGCTGGATCCGGCCTCCAGGATGAGCACGCCCTGCTCGAAGCTGAGGCGGACGGGCGTGTTGCGCTCGGCGACCAGGGCCACGCGCTTGACGGCCTCGACGAACGGGGCCGTCTCGATCACGGCGACCGAGTTGAACTCCGTCGGGAAGAGCGTGCGGTACTTCGGCAGGTCGCCTTCGAGCAGGCGGGTGGTGGTGCGGCGGCCCGCGCCCTCGAAGCCGATGAGGCCCTCGCCCTGGCCGGAGCTGGAGAGCGCCAGGGTGACCGTGTCACCGCTGGTCAGGGACTTGGCGGTGTCGAGGAGGGTCTTGGCGGGCACCAGGGCCACGGCCGAGGCGTCCGGGTTCTCCGGCTTCCACAGGAACTCGCGGACCGCGAAGCGGTAGCGGTCGGTGGAGGCCAGGGTGACGCGGTCGCCCTCGATCTCGATGCGGACACCGGTCAGCACGGGCAGGGTGTCGTCGCGGCCGGCGGCGATGGCCACCTGGGCGGCGGCGGAGGCGAAGACCTCACCGGGGACGGTGCCGGTGGCGGTGGGCATCTGCGGCAGGGCCGGGTACTCCTCCACAGGAAGGGTGTGGAGTGTGAATCGCGAGGAGCCGCAGACCACGGTCGCCCGTACACCGTCTGTGGAAATCTCCACCGGGCGGTTGGGGAGGGCGCGGCAGATGTCGGCGAGGAGCCGGCCGGAGACGAGGACGGTGCCGTCCTCCTCCACGTCCGCCTCGACGGAGACGCGGGCCGAGACCTCGTAGTCGAAGCCGGAGAGGGACAGGGTCCCGTCCTCGGCCTTGAGCAGCAGGCCCGCGAGCACGGGCACGGGCGGCCGGGCCGGGAGGCTGCGGGCAGCCCAGGCCACCGCCTCCGCGAGTACGTCGCGCTCCACCCGGATCTTCACCGGAACCGCCTCCTGCTGTTGCTCGCTCGTCTGCCGGCCTTCGTCGTCGGTCGTCGATGCCTCGACCGATGCCGGGGACCAGTCTGACGTACGGCGCCGACAGTCGTTGCGGCTGGCGGTCAAGTCGGGAGCGCGGCGGCGGGACGGCCGTCCGGCGAGTTGTGCACAGGACCTGCTTGAAAACCGAATCCACGCTAACTGTCTATGGGGGTAGTAGTAGGGCCTGTGGAAACGGTGGAAAAGCTCGTTGCCGCAGGTCAGCCCCTGTTTTTTATCCCCACACCCTGTGGGTGGCACCGGTGGACAACACGGTGTCTCTGTGGAGAAAGGAAAGTTCTGCACAGGTCGTCCCCAGGGGACCCTCACTACTCCACAGCTGTGTCCCCAGTTTTTCCCCAGAAGTCCACAGCCCAAACGTCGACATCCGTGTGACGGCTTTCACTCTTGACGGTGACGGGAGGGGTCCGGTTGCCGAACAGTGGACAACCGTGTGGAGAACCCTCGGGAACCTGTGCACAGGATGCAGGAACCTGTGAGTCGGCGGTGGACAGAGGAGTGGACGAGCCTGTGGATGATTTTTCTGTCCACAGCCTGTGGATGGGGCTTGCGCACAATTCCACAGCTGCCTGACCTGGGCTGATGATCCCTCAACCGGTACCCCTGTGGACAGATTGTGGGCGGGGATGGCTGTCCTCAGGCTGTGGACGGAAGAAAGTTGTGGAATCTGTGGACAACTGCCGCTCCCGGGGGCGTATTCGAACAGAGCAGGGGCGCACGAACGACGAAGGGCGCCCCCGGCTGGATCCGGGAGCGCCCTGTGGCGGGGTTTGAGAGGCCCCTGACGCGCCGGCCGGGGGCCGTCGTCAGCCGTTCTTGATGCGGTTGGTGAGCTCCGTGACCTGGTTGTAGATGGAGCGGCGTTCCGCCATCAGGGCGCGGATCTTGCGGTCCGCGTGCATGACGGTGGTGTGGTCACGCCCGCCGAACTGGGCCCCGATCTTCGGCAGGGACAGGTCGGTGAGCTCGCGGCACAGGTACATGGCGATCTGCCGCGCCGTCACCAGCACCCGGCTGCGCGAGGATCCGCACAGGTCGTCCACGGTGAGCCCGAAGTAGTCCGCGGTGGCCGCCATGATGTCGGCGGCCGTGATCTCGGGCGCGCTGTCCTCGCCGCCGGGGATCAGGTTCTTGAGGACGTCCTCCGTCAGGCCCAGGTCCACCGGCTGCCGGTTGAGGCTCGCGAACGCTGTGACCCGGATCAGCGCACCCTCCAGCTCGCGGATGTTGCGCGAGATGCGGGAGGCGATGAACTCCAGCACCTCCGGCGGGGCGTTGAGCTGCTCCTGGACGGCCTTCTTGCGCAGGATCGCGATGCGCGTCTCCAGCTCGGGCGGCTGGACGTCGGTGATCAGGCCCCACTCGAAGCGGTTGCGGAGCCGGTCCTCCAGGGTGACGAGCTGCTTGGGCGGCCGGTCGGAGGACAGCACGATCTGCTTGTTGGCGTTGTGGAGCGTGTTGAAGGTGTGGAAGAACTCCTCCTGCGTCGACTCCTTGCTCGCGAGGAACTGGATGTCGTCGACGAGGAGGATGTCCATCTCGCGGTAGCGCTTGCGGAACGCGTCGCCCTTGCCGTCGCGGATGGAGTTGATGAACTCGTTGGTGAACTCCTCCGAGCTCACGTACCGCACCCGGGTGCCGGGGTAGAGGCTCCGCGCGTAGTGCCCGATGGCGTGCAGCAGGTGCGTCTTGCCCAGGCCCGACTCCCCGTAGATGAAGAGCGGGTTGTACGCCTTCGCCGGCGCCTCGGCGACGGCCACCGCGGCGGCGTGCGCGAAGCGGTTGGAGGCGCCGATGACGAAGGTGTCGAACAGGTACTTCGGGTTCAGCCGGGCGGTCGGCTCCAGCGGGCCCGAGGTGGAACCGCCGGACGGGGCCGACGGCGGCGGCGCGGGCGTCGGCCGGCCGGGCGCCGGCCGGGGGGCGGGCTGCTCGTACTGCTGCTGTTCGTAGGACTGCTGCTCGTACTTCTGGGGCTCGTACTTCTGCGGCTCGTACGGCTGGGATTCGTACTTCTGCTGCTCGTACTTCTGCTGCTCGTAGCCGCCCTGGTCGTAGCCGCCGGGCTCGGACTGCTGGAGGTAGCCGGGCTGCGGGGAGGCGTACGGGTCGCGCTCGGGGAAGCGCTGCTGCTGCCAGCCGTAGTCGTCCTGGCCGCCGCGGGGCCAGGCGCCGGGCTCGGGGCGCTGCTGCTGGTACTCCGGGTACGCGGGACGCGCGGTGGGGAGCTGCTCCTCGCCGGGGCCGGCGCCGGGGCGGGGACCGCCGTACGGCTCGTAGGCCTCACGGGAGGGGGAGGCGGGCGGGGCGGGCGGTGCGGGCTCGCCGGCGGAGTCGTCCACGGTGATGGCGATCCGGATCGGGCGGCCGCACTCGCGGCTGAGGGCGTCGCTGATCAGCGGGGCGAGACGGCCCTCCAGGACCCGCTTGCCCCATTCGTTGGGGACGGCGAGCAGGGCGGTGTCGGCGACGAGGGCCAGCGGCTGGCAGCGTTCCACCCACTGCTTGTCCTTCGGCTCGATCCCCTGCTGACCCTCCCCGAGCAGCTTCTCGAGCACGCGTGGCCACACTGCGGCAAGATCGGCAGGTACGTCAGCCACAGAGCACGCTCTCTCACAGGTCCCTCGTCCCACGAATGTGTGGTTCTTTGGGACGGTCGGGACAAAAAACAGGGATCAGACAACGGTAGTCAGCCCGGTGGCTGCGGTTCAAGTCGTTGTCCACAGCCTGTGCACAGTGTGGGGCAGAGGCGCTCGGTTTGACCGGATGGCGTAGCCCCGCGTACCGTAGCGAGGTCGAGTTGTCGATGGCTGCTGCCGCCTGCCTACCGATGGGCGAAGATCACTAATCGTGATCATTTAGCGGTGTCCACTCGGGCGAACACGCGAGTTCCTCGTGGGCGCACGGTGACAGCCAGGCGATGTACCGCCACAACGATTCATTCTCTGGAGCCCCCGAGTGAGCAAGCGCACCTTCCAGCCGAACAACCGCCGTCGTGCCAAGACCCACGGCTTCCGCCTGCGTATGCGTACCCGTGCCGGCCGCGCCATCCTGGCGAACCGCCGCAGCAAGGGCCGCTCCGCCCTCTCCGCGTAACCACGCGCAGGTCGTGACGTCGTGCTGTCTCCCGAAAATCGGCTGAGGCGGCGCGAGGACTTCGCGAGCGCGGTACGTCGAGGCCGTCGGGCTGGTCGCCCGCTCCTCGTCGTCCACCTACGTACCAGCGGTGCCACGGACCCGCACGAGCCGGGGGAGACTGATCCCTCGCCGCGTGCGGGTTTCGTCGTCAGCAAGGCCGTCGGCATTGCGGTCGTCCGTAACCGGGTGAAGCGCCGTCTGCGCCACCTCGTCCGCGACCGGCTGGCCCAGCTGCCCGCCGGTAGCCTGGTGGTGGTGCGGGCTTTGCCCGGAGCGGGTGACGCCGGCGTCGACGAGCTGGCCCGTGACCTGGATGCCGCCCTGGCGCGGCTGCTGGGAGGCGTGGCTCGATGAAGTACCCGCTGCTCGCTTTGATCAAGCTGTACCAGTGGACGATCAGTCCGCTGCTCGGGCCGGTGTGCCGCTATTACCCCTCGTGCTCGCACTACGGGTTCACGGCCATCGACCGGCATGGTGCGGTGAAGGGGACGCTCCTGACCGCCTGGCGGATCCTGCGGTGCAACCCGTGGTCCCCGGGCGGTGTGGACCACGTCCCACCCCGTAAACGCCCGCGTTGGCACGAGCAGCTGCGCAGTGCGTTGCGTAGATCTCGCAATGCTCAAGGAGCCTGATTAGTGGACACGATTGCCAGTCTGTTCAGCTTTATCACCACACCCGTGTCGTGGGTCATCGTCCAGTTCCACAAGCTGTACGGGGCGATCTTCGGCGCGGACAGTGGATGGGCCTGGGGTCTGTCCATCGTGTCCCTGGTGGTCCTGATCCGTATCTGCCTGATCCCGCTCTTCGTCAAGCAGATCAAGGCCACGCGCGGCATGCAGGCGCTCCAGCCGAAGATGAAGGCGATCCAGGAGCGCTACAAGAACGACAAGCAGCGTCAGTCCGAAGAGATGATGAAGCTGTACAAGGAGACGGGTACCAACCCGCTCTCCTCGTGCCTTCCCATCCTGGCGCAGTCCCCGTTCTTCTTCGCGCTGTACCACGTGCTCTCGGCCATCGCCAGCGGCAAGACCATCGGCGTGATCAACCAGTCGCTGCTGGAGAGCGCCCGTCAGGCGCACATCTTCGGCGCCCCGCTGGCCGCCAAGTTCATGGACAGCAGCGAGAAGGTCGCGAGCCTCAACGCCTCGATCACCGACGTGCGCATCGTCACCGCCGTCATGATCGTCCTGATGTCGCTGTCGCAGTTCTACACCCAGCGTCAGCTGATGCAGAAGAACGTCGACCTCTCGGTCAAGACGCCGTTCATGCAGCAGCAGAAGATGCTGATGTACATCTTCCCGCTGATCTTCGCCTTCATGGGCATCAACTTCCCCGTCGGTGTCCTCGTCTACTGGCTGACCACCAACGTGTGGACCATGGGCCAGCAGATGTACGTGATCAACCAGAACCCGACCCCGGGCAGCAAGGCGCAGGACCAGTACCTGACCCGCCTCCTGAAGCACGTCTCCACCCACGGCAACGTCAAGGGCCGGGGCAAGAAGAAGATCGTCGCGGCCATCGTCGCCAAGGGTCCGGACCGCAACGACAACGAGCGCAAGTTCATCACCGCGCTGTCGAAGCAGGGCATGGCCGCGCAGGCGGACGGCTCCGTGATCAGGAGTTCTGAGGCCACCGCGGATTCGGACGCGGCGAGCGGTGGTGTCGCGACGAAGCGGCAGCAGCCCAAGCGCCAGCCGAAGTCGAAGCGTCAGACGCCCCCCAGCAAGCCCTCCAAGAAGTAGAAGGAGTCCCTCCCGTGACGGAAGGCACCACCACCGCCGCCGCTGAGAGTGGCGACACCCTCACCCGCCTTGAGCAGGAGGGCGAGATCGCGGCCGACTACCTTGAGGGGCTGCTGGACATCGCCGACCTGGACGGCGACATCGACATGGACGTCGAGGCCGACCGTGCCTCGGTGTCGATCGTCAGCGACTCGGGCAGCCGCGACCTGCAGAAGCTCGTGGGCCGCGACGGTGAGGTCCTGGAGGCCCTCCAGGAGCTGACCCGCCTCGCGGTGCACCGGGAGACCGGGGACCGCAGCCGGCTGATGCTGGACATCGCGGGCTTCCGGGCGAAGAAGCGCGCGGAGCTGGCCGCCCTGGGCGCCCAGGCCGCGGCGGACGTGAAGGCCTCGGGCGAGCCGCTGAAGCTCGCTCCGATGACCCCGTTCGAGCGCAAGGTCGTCCACGACGCGGTGGCGGCCGCCGGCCTCAAGAGCGAGTCCGAGGGCGAGGAGCCGCAGCGCTTCGTCGTTGTGCTTCCGGCCTGACCGGAATGATGTGAGTCGGCCCCGCCTGTGTCGCAGGCGGGGCCGATGTTTGTAAGCCTGGCAGTTGAACGACCGCGGTTTTGGCGTGAGCGGTTCTGTACGGAAGGACGGTCCCCGTGACGGAGGCAGCAGAGCTTCCCCCGGCGCCTGAAGAGGCGCGCGCGGTGTTCGGTGAGTTTTTCCCGGAAGCTGTGCGGTATGCGGAGATGCTCGCGGATGCGGGTGTCAAACGCGGCCTCATCGGGCCCCGTGAGGTCCCCCGGCTGTGGGAGCGGCACCTGCTGAACTGCGCGGTGCTCTCCGAGGTGGTGCCCGCCGGCGTCACCGTGTGCGACGTGGGCTCGGGTGCCGGCCTGCCCGGTATCCCGCTCGCCCTGGTCCGGCGGGACCTGAAGATCACGCTGCTGGAGCCCCTGCTGCGCCGGACGACCTTCCTCCAGGAAGTCGTCGAGCTGCTGGGGCTGGACCACGTCACCGTGGTGCGCGGGCGGGCTGAGGAAGTGCTCGGCAAGGTCCAGCCGGTGCACGTGGTCACGGCGCGCGCGGTGGCCCCCCTGGACCGGCTGGCGGGCTGGGGCGTGCCGCTGCTGCGTCCCTACGGCGAGATGCTGGCCCTCAAGGGCGACACGGCCGAGGAGGAGCTGGTCTCGGCGAAGGTCGCCCTCAGCAAGCTCGGTGTGGTGAAGACCTCAGTGCTCCAGGTCGGCGAGGGCGTGGTCGACCCCCTGTCCACGGTGGTCCGTGTGGAGGTCGGGGAGAGCCCCGGCGGGGTGCGCTTCGCGGCCAAGCGGGCGAAGGCGGCCCGGGTCGGGCGGACCCGGCGACGCCGCTGACATCTGCGGAGAAGGCGCGATGCGGGGCGGTTTAACCCCTATAGGTATGGATTTCGGAGTGTCGTAGCGGGCTGAAGACTCCGTCCCGGCATCGTGTTTCACGTGAAACGTCGCTCTCTGCTGCACGGAATCATCAGCCGCGGCCGGGTTGCCGCCGCCCCCCGTCCCCGCCAGGAGGCGGGGGTGACGGAGTTGTCCACAGCGGTGGATTCATCCACAGGAGCACGGGCCCCGCTGGTTCACGACCCCGGTGGCATGGCAGGCTCTGTTCATCGCGAGCCCGCTGCCGAGGAGAGTGACACCGTGCGGTCCGACGCCAACCTCGCGGGGCCGATGGCCGATCCGGTCCCCGGTCCCCGCTCTGAACCAGCAGAGACATCGTCGCCCCTTGTGGACAACGAGGACGTTGAGAACATCGAGGACACCCCGATCGGCCGGGCCGCCCAGCTGGCGGTCGAGGCCATCGGGCGTTCCGGCGTCCCTCTGCCCCGGCCCGCACAGACCCGGATCATGGTGGTCGCCAACCAGAAGGGCGGCGTGGGCAAGACCACGACGACCGTGAACCTGGCGGCCTCCCTGGCCCAGCACGGTGCGCGGGTCCTCGTGATCGACCTCGACCCCCAGGGCAACGCCTCCACGGCGCTGGGGATCGACCACCACGCGGACGTGCCCTCCATCTACGACGTGCTCGTCGACAGCCGGCCGCTGCTGGAGGTCGTCCAGCCGGTGGTGGACGTGGAAGGCCTCTTCTGCGCCCCGGCCACCATCGACCTCGCGGGTGCCGAGATCGAGCTGGTCTCCCTGGTGGCCCGCGAGAGCCGGCTCCAGCGCGCGATCCAGGCGTACGAGCAGCCGCTCGACTACATCCTGATCGACTGCCCCCCCTCCCTGGGCCTGCTGACCGTGAACGCCCTGGTGGCGGGCGCGGAAGTACTGATCCCGATCCAGTGCGAGTACTACGCGCTGGAGGGACTGGGCCAGCTCCTGCGGAACGTCGAGCTGGTGCGGGCCCACCTGAACCCGACCCTGCACGTGTCCACGATCCTGCTGACCATGTACGACGGCAGGACCCGGCTGGCCTCGCAGGTGGCGGAGGAGGTGCGCACCCACTTCGGCAAGGAGGTGCTGCGCACGAGCATCCCGCGGTCGGTACGCATTTCGGAGGCCCCGAGCTACGGGCAGACGGTCCTCACGTACGACCCGGGTTCCAGCGGTGCCCTCTCCTACATGGAGGCGGCGCGTGAGATCGCGCTCCGCGGAGCCGGCATCCATTACGACGCCCAGAGCGCCCACACGGGCGCGGGCATGAACAGCACGCAGAGTATGGCGGAGGGGATCCAGTGAGCGAGCGACGTAGGGGTCTGGGGCGGGGGCTCGGCGCGCTGATCCCGGCCGCTCCCCAGGAGAAGACGCCGGTGGTGGGCGGCGGATCGACGTCCCCGTCGGCGGTGCCGGTACTGACGTCGGAGCGGGGCATCGCCGCGGCGAAGCTCGCCGCGCTGTCCCAGGCAGGGGCACCCCCAGCGGTGGCCGGCGATGTTTCACGTGAAACATCGATGCCCGCGGAGCCGGTGGCGGCGCAGCCGGAGGCGGCGGAGACGGCCGGGGCGACCTTCGCGGAGCTTCCGCTGGACGCCATCACGCCCAACCCGCGCCAGCCGCGCGAGGTGTTCGACGAGGACGCCCTCGCGGAGCTGGTGACCTCGATCCAGGCGGTGGGTCTGCTCCAGCCGGTGGTCGTCCGGGAGGCGGGGTCCGCCGGCCGGTATGAACTGATCATGGGTGAGCGGCGCTGGCGCGCCTGCCGCGAGGCCGGGCTGGAGCGCATCCCCGCGATCATCCGGGCGACGGACGACGAGAAGCTCCTTCTCGACGCCCTCCTGGAGAACCTGCACCGGGCGCAGCTGAATCCGCTGGAGGAGGCGGCCGCGTACGACCAGCTCCTCCGGGAGTTCAACTGCACCCACGACCAGCTGGCGGACCGGATCGGGCGCTCGCGTCCGCAGGTCTCGAACACCCTGCGGCTGCTGAGGCTCTCGCCCGCGGTACAGCGCCGGGTGGCCGCCGGGGTGCTGTCGGCGGGCCACGCGCGGGCCCTGCTGTCGGTGGAGGACTCCGAGGAGCAGGACCGTCTGGCGCACCGGATCGTGGCCGAGGGTCTCTCGGTGCGCGCGGTCGAGGAGATCGTGACCCTGATGGGCTCGGAGCCGTCGAGCACCGTGAAGCCCAAGGGCCCGCGGGCCGGGGGCCGGGTGTCGCCGGCGCTCAGCGAGCTGGCGACGCGCCTGTCGGACCGGTTCGAGACGCGGGTGAAGGTGGATCTGGGCCAGAAGAAGGGCAAGATCACCGTCGAGTTCGCCTCGATGGAGGACCTGGAGCGGATCCTGGGGACCCTGGCGCCGGGCGAGGGCCGGGTGCTGGAGCAGGGCCTCTCCGGGGAGTAGCCCTTCTGCTCATGTTTTCTCACTGCCCCCTGTTTCTCGAGATGTCCACCCTCGAAGAAGCAGGGGGTAGTGGTTACGATGCCGTCATGGGTCGTCGGCTCGTACCGCTCACGCTGGACAACCTCCAGGACCTGCCCAGGCGTTGCCGGAGCTGCGTGTTCTGGGAGCTGGATCCCGTCACCGGCGATGCCGCCGTGAAGGCGGGCACCGCGGAGCTGGAGAAGGAGGCCTGGATCTCCTCCGTCCTCCTCGACTGGGGCTCCTGCGGCCGGGTGGTCTACGTGGACGAGGTCCCGGTGGGGTTCGTCCTCTACGCCCCGCCCGCCTATGTACCGCGCGCCGCCTCCTTCCCGACGAGCCCCGTCTCCCCGGACGCGGTCCAGCTGATCACGGCCTGGATCATGCCGGGCTATCAGGGGCAGGGCCTTGGGCGGGTGATGGTCCAGACGGTGGCCAAGGACCTGCTGCGGAGGGGCTTCAAGGCGATCGAGGCCTTCGGGGACGCCCGCTGGGAGAGGCCCGCCTGCCTGCTGCCGGCCGACCACCTGCTGTCGGTGGGCTTCAAGACCGTACGGCCCCATCCGGCCCATCCGCGCCTGCGGCTGGAGTTGCGCACGACGCTGTCGTGGAAGGAAGACGTGGAGCTGGCCCTGGACCGTCTGCTGGGCGGGGCGAGGGCACGGAAGGAACCGGCGCTGCGGCCGCTGTGAGGCTCACCGGATACGTGAAACGGGGCCGCTCCCTCAGGGAGCGGCCCCGTTTCTCCCCCAGCTACCGCTGGGGGGACCCCCAGTGAAACATCGACGATCAGGCGGTCTTGGCCACGATGAACTCGTCGAGGTCCCGCAGGATGGCGGCCTTCGGCTTGGCGCCGACGATGGTCTTGGCGACCTCGCCGCCCCGGTAGACGTTCAGCGTCGGGATGGACATGACGCCGTACTTGGCGGCCGTGCCAGGGTTCTGGTCGATGTTGAGCTTGACGATCTCGATCTGGTCGCCGTACTCGGCAGCGATCGCCTCCAGCGAGGGGGCGATCTGGCGGCACGGACCGCACCACTCGGCCCAGAAGTCCACGAGCACGGGCTTGTCGCTGCGCAGAACCTCGGTGTCGAAGTCGGCGTCAGTCACGTTCTTGAGGGTGCCGGCCACAGCGGCCTCCTTCTTTCCTGCGGGGTGGGGTGTAGGGGGTGGAGCTGGATCAGACGGTCGCGGCGGCGGGCTCGACGTCCGAGAGGGCCGCCAGGAAGCGCTCCGCGTCGAGGGCGGCGGAGCAGCCGGTGCCGGCGGCGGTGATCGCCTGACGGTAGGTGTGGTCCACGACGTCGCCGGCGCCGAAGACGCCGGTGACGTTGGTGCGGGTCGAGGGCGCGTCGACCTTCAGGTAGCCCTCGTCGTCCAGGTCGAGCTGGCCGGTGAACAGCTCGGTGCGCGGGTCGTGTCCGACGGCGATGAACAGGCCGGTCACGGGCAGCTCGGAGGTCTCACCGGTCTTGGTGTTGCGCAGGGTCAGGCCGGAGAGCTTCTGCTCACCGTGGATCTCGGCGACCTCGCTGTCCCAGGCGAAGCTGATCTTCGGGTCGGCGAAGGCGCGGTCCTGCATGGCCTTGGACGCGCGCAGGCTGTCACGGCGGTGGATGATCGTGACGGACTTGGCGAACCGGGAGAGGAAGGTCGCCTCCTCCATCGCGGTGTCGCCGCCGCCGACCACGGCGATGTCCTGGTCCTTGAAGAAGAACCCGTCGCAGGTCGCGCACCAGGAGACGCCGCGGCCCGACAGCGCGTCCTCGTTCGGCAGACCGAGCTTGCGGTGCTGGGAACCGGTCGTGACGATGACGGCCTTGGCGCGGTAGACCGTGCCGGCGGTGTCGGTGACCGTCTTGATCTCACCGGTGAGGTCCACGGAGACGATGTCGTCCGCGACGAGCTCGGCGCCGAAGCGCTCGGCCTGCGCACGCATGTTGTCCATGAGGTCCGGACCCATGATTCCGTCGCGGAAGCCCGGGAAGTTCTCGACCTCGGTGGTGTTCATCAGCGCGCCGCCGGCGGTCACGGCGCCCTCGAAGACCAGGGGGTTGAGCGAAGCGCGTGCGGTGTACAGGGCGGCCGTGTAACCGGCCGGCCCGGAGCCGATGATGATCACGTTTCGTACGTCGCTCACGGGTTCTTTCCTCGTCTCTGCGGACTTCGTGCTGCCTACCGGGGGCCGGTGCGGACTCTCACCCCACCCAACGGATCCTACGGCGCGCGCATTCCCCGGCCGTCACCCTCTGCCTCCGAAAGCGCGGGGCGCCGCCCGCCGATCCCTTCAGCCGCGCGGATACGTCCGGGTGAAAAGCGGCTTTTCGGGGGTCGCGGAGGGGTCCTCCACGCAGCCGGCGGGCACGAGGTAGGCGTCCACCAGGGCGGGGTCCTCCCCGTGGGGCAGGACGACGAGGTAGACGGGCGTGCCCTGGTAGCGGCCCGGTTCGGCGGCGAGGGCCGTCTCGGTGCGGCCGGTGGCCCGCTGCACGCAGGGGGGCACCGGGGCCGGGGCGGGTTCCGGGGAGCCCAGCCGCTCGGAGGGTGCCAGGCCGGGAGAGGCGTTCTCCAGCTCCATGGTCCGGTTCGAGTCGCCGGGAGCCGTCTTGGGCGTGTTCGCGGCCGGGCCGGCGGCCAGGAGCCGGTGGACGTTCTGCTGGAGTCCCTGGGCGGTGTACTCGCCGGGTGCGGCCGAGCCGGCGGCCCGGGTGGTGTTGTTGTCCGTGGCCGTGGAGTGGGGGCCGGAGCTGCCGAGCCCGTTGAAGAGGAGGACGCCGAGGACGCAGGCGGCCGCCCCGGCCAGACCGGTGAGGACGGCGATCCTCCGGCGGGCACGACGACGGCCGGGGCCCGTTGAGCCGGACGGGTGACCGGCCGGCCGACGGGCGTCGGTGCGGTCCGGAACCGCTCCTGCCCCGGCGTCGCCGTCGGCGCGCGGCCCGGGAGCGGAGAGGGCCTCGGTCCGTGAGGCGGTGGAGTCGAGGAGGGCCTCGGCGGCGAGGGCCGCGTCGATGCGCCCGGCGATGTCGGAGGGCATCCGCGGCGGTCCGGGAAGGGTGCCCAGCAGGGAGCGGATCTCCTCCAGGGAGGCGAGGACGTCGGCGCACAGGGCGCAGTCCCCGAGGTGGCGGCGGATCTCGGCGGTGCGGGAGGGGGAGAGGAGACCTTCGGTCAGGTCGGAGATCTCCGAGACCTCCGGGTGCCGGATCGTGCCGGCGGTGCCGGTTGTCGGGGTCACGGTCGTCCACCTCCGCCCTTCACAGGGTCTGGGTTCGGTTCTGGCTGCCTGGGGTCTGCCGCAGATGGGACGGGTGCCCCCGGCGTCCGGTTCCTTGCCCGCTCGGTGGTGGTGTTATCCCCGGCATTGGTGCGCAGATGAGTGAGGAGCGGGAGCAGTTTCGCCCGGCCGCGGGCGCACCGGCTCTTCACGGTCCCGACGGGTACGCCGAGGGCGGCGGCGGCCTCCGCGACGGGGTATCCCTGCATGTCGACGAGGACGAGGGCGGCCCGCTGGTCGGCGGGCAGGGTGGCGAGGGCGGCCAGCAGCTGGCGGTGGAGGTCCTGGCGTTCCGCGGGGGCCTCGGCGGACTCGTGGGGCTCCAGGAGGCGCTCCAGGCGGTCCGTGTCGTCCAGGGGGGCGGTCCGGCGGGAGGCGGCCTTGCGGGCCCGGTCCAGGCAGGCGTTGACCGTGATCCGGTGGAGCCAGGTGGTCACCGCGGAGTCCCCGCGGAAGGTGTGGGCGGCCCGGTAGGCGGAGACCAGGGCGTCCTGGACGGCGTCGGCGGCCTCCTCCCGGTCACCGAGGGTCCGCAGCGCGACGGCCCACAGCCGGTCACGGTGCCGCCGCACCAGCTCCCCGAAGGCCTCGGGATCCCCGGCGACGTGCAGGGCCAGGAGTTCCTGGTCGCTGCGGTCGCAGGCTCTGGCTTCGTCCAACGGTCGGCCCCTCCCCTGCCGTGCGTCAGCCCTTGAACTTCACGTCCGTGATGCCCTGCTTGTAGCCGGTGCCGCTGTAGTTGTCGGGGCCCGAATGCGGCATGGCGGTGATCCATACGAGGACGTACCGCGTCTTGACCGGCTTCTCCACCGTCAGCTGGACGTTGTTGTCCTTGGTGGTCGTGCCCGCGATCTTCCTCTTCGGGTCGACGGCGTTCGCGGGGCTCAGCGAATCGGCCGCGTACAGCGTCAGGGTGGTGTGGTCCCCGCCGTACCTCAGCGCTATCGAAGCGACGCTGACCTCGTGCTCGGAGCCGAGGTCGTAGACGATGCCGAGACCGGGCTTGATGACGACCTGGGGGCCGTCGTCGAAGCTCTTGGTGCGCCAGTAGCTGGACGAATCCCCGTCGTAGGTCTTGGAGACGTCCCCGGCGTTCTGCGGGACACCGTCCGGGGCGTACTCCTTCGCGCCCTTGATGGAGAGGGCGGTGGGCTCCTTCTTCGCCGGGGCGGGGCCCTGCTGCTGGGGCTGGGGGGTCTCGCTGGTGTTCTGCTTGCCGTGGTCCAGGAGGGCGTCGGCCAGCTGCCAGCTGCCCAGGCCCAGGGCGGCGATCAGGAGGGCGGCGACGCCCCACTTCAGGGCACGGCCCGTCCGGCTCTGCAGCGGGGGCGGCGGGGGCACGGGTGCGGCGATCTTCGTCGTCGGCATGCCGACGGGAGCCGGACGGCCGTAGCTGCCCTGCTGGTAGGTGGTGTGCTGGTACTCCGGCGGCGCGGTGAAGGCGGGCTCCGGCGGCCGGATGCGGGGCATCGCGGCGACGGCCTTGGCCAGCTCCTCCGGGGTGGTGCAGGCGGGTTCCTGACGGGAGGCGGTGGCCCCGTCGTTGGCCAGGGCGCGCATGGCGAGCTCGCCGAGGCCCCGGTGGACGCCGGCGCGGACCTGGTCGGGGGCGAGCAGACCGACGCCCTTGGGCAGGCCGCGCAGGCCGTAGGCGTCGTTCTCGTACGGCCAGCGCTGGGTGAGGGAGGCGTACAGCAGCGCGCCGATGGCCTCCGTGTCCGCCCGCTGCGGGGTGTCGCTGGTGATGCCGCGCAGCGCGGCGTTCACGGCGAGGCCACGGATGCGGTACTGGCCCGTGGAGGTCCGCAGTATCGCGCTGGGGGTCAGGCGGAGGTGGGCCAGGCCCTCGCGGTGGGCGGCGGCCATGGCCTGGGAGACCTGGCTGACCAGCTGGTAGGCCTCGTGGGGTTCCAGCGTGGCGTCGGCGAGGACCGCGGTGAGCTCGGTGGCGTCGGGCAGCCACTCGTGGACGACGTAGACGAGGTCGTTCTCCTCGACGGCGTCGAGGACCTGGACGAACCGGGGGTCGCCGAGCAGCGCGGAGGAGCGCGCCGCGGCCAGGACGGAACGGGCCCGCGGGTGGTCGGCGGGCAGCAGGTGGACCCCGACGGCGCGGCGCAGTTTCTCGTCCATCGCGCGCCAGCTGCTGAATCCGTCCAGACGGGTGACGCATTCCTCCAGGCGGTAGCGGCGCGCGAGCTTGTGGCCGCTGTGGAGTTCCGGTGCGGCTGCGGGTGCCGCGACTCTGCGTTCGCCGTCCTTATCGGGCATGGGCTCGTCCGCGGCTCGTCCGTTCTGGGTGTCCACCCCGTCGGCCGTGGCCTTGGCCGCATCTGCGGCCAGCGGCTCGTCGCCGCTGTTGTCGGCCACGTCGACGGCAGCCGTGCTACGTTCCGCCACCGTCGTCCCTGCCTCCCCATCCGTTACGCGCTGTAGGCCAGTCTGCGAAGCCATGCCAATTGTGCCCACAGTCCGGCGCTATGCACGACACACGATGGGGGCCGACGGTTGTGCGCATCAGCGTCCCAGTCGGCCGCGGACCATTCCGACCATGGAGTTGAGCTCTTCGATCCGCATGCGCTTGGCCGCGAGGAGGAACACCGCGCCCAGGGCGATGCCTCCGGCGAGCAGGGCGGCGAGGGAACCGAGGGCTCCGCTGCCCAGGACCTTGGTGACCCCGTAGGCGGCGGCGCCCCCCACCGCGGCGGCCGGGACGCACGCGCCGATCAGGCGGGTGTAGGTGCGCATCACGTGGGCGCCGTCGAGGTCCCCGCCGAGACGGGCCTTGAGGCGGCGCCAGGCCACGCCGACACCGACCACGTAACCGAGGCCGTACGCGGCGGCCATGCCGACCACGGCCCAGCGCGCGGGCAGCACGAAGTAGGCGAGGGCGGAGACGCCGGCGTTGACCGCCGCGACGATGACGGTGTTGTAGAAGGGGGTCCGGGTGTCCTCGTAGGCGTAGAAGCCGCGCAGGACGACGTACTGGACGGAGTAGGGGATCAGGCCGAGGCCGAACGCCATCAGGACGTAGCCGATGTTCACGGCGTCCTTGCCGGCGCTGGCGTAGAGCAGGGTGGCCATCGGGACGCCGAGCGCGAGGAACGCGAAGGCGCAGGGCACGATGGCGACGGCCGAGGTGCGCAGGCCGTAGGAGATGTCGTCGCGGACCGCGGCGGCGTCGCCGTCGTGGGCGGAGCGGGAGATGCGCGGCAGGACGGCCGTCATGACGGAGACGGTGATGATGGCCTGCGGCATCTGCCAGAGCAGCAGGGCGTAGTTGTAGGCGGTGATACCGGTACCGCCGTGGCCCAGCTTCTCGGCGGCCGTGCCGGCCGCGGTGGCGAGCTGGGTGACGACGACGAGGCCGATCTGGTTGGCGAGGACGAAGAAGAACGTCCACTTGGCCAGGCCGGCCGCCTTGCCGAGGCCGTGGCCCTTCCAGTCGAAGCGCAGGCGCGGCTTGAAGCCGGCGTCGCGCAGGTAGGGCAGCATCGCGAGGGACTGGACGGCGAGGCCGAGCAGGGTTCCGATGCCCAGGAGGCGGACGCCCTCGGGGGTGATGGTCGCCTCCGAGACCCCGGAGGCGGTGAACCCGCCGAAGGCCCAGATGAAGGCGCCGAACGTGGTGATGACGACGATGTTGTTGAGGACCGGGGTCCACATCATCGCGCCGAACCGGCCCCGGGCGTTGAGGATCTGACCGAGCACCACGTGGACGCCCATGAAGAACATCGTGGGCAGGCAGTAGTGGGCGAAGGCCACGGCGACGTCGAGGCGCTTCGGGTCGCCGGCGATCGTCGGCGACATCATGCGGATGAACAGCGGGGCCGCGAGCACACAGACGGTGGTGACCGCGCCGAGCAGCGTGATGACGAGGGTGAGCAGGCGGTTGGCGTAGGCCTCGCCGCCGTCGTCGTCGTTCTTCATGGCCCGGACGAGCTGCGGGATGAAGACGGCGTTGAGGGCGCCGCCGCCGACGAGGACGTAGATCATCGTCGGCAGGGTGTTGGCGACCTGGTAGGAGTCGTTGAGGGTGGCGACGCCGATGGCGCCGGCGATCACGAGGGTGCGGGCGAAGCCGGTGATGCGGGAGACGATCGTGCCGGCCGCCATCAGGGCGCTCGACTTGAGCAGGCTCGCGGCCTTGCCGGCCGGCTTGCTCGGCGCCGGGGCCGCGACGGGGGCCTCCTCGGCGGGGGCGCCGGGGGCCGCCTGCTGGTCCCGGTAGAGGTGCGTGAAGGCGTCGGGCTCCGGCTGCTCGTCCGAGGCGCTGGTCACCAGCGAGTCCACGCCGACGAACTGCGTCGTCGCCGCGTGGTCGCCGTAGGGCAGGTGGCGGGACGGGCCGTCCGGCTCGGGCGGCGGGGTCTGGGCCCACACGCGCGGGTCGGGGCCGTGCGAGGGCGCCTGGGGGGCGCCGTAGAGCGGACCGGGCTCCTGGTAGGTGCCGGGCGGCGGCGGGGGGTGCGAGGCGCGGTCGTAGAGGACCTCGGCGACGGGGTCCTGGGCCGACAGGTCCTGCGACCGGTACGGGTCGCGGTCGTAGGCGTCATGGACGTACGGGTCGTGGTCCGGCGCGGGCGCGGGCGGCGGAACCTGCCCGGGCACCGGAGTGCCGGGGGCAGTGCCCTGGGAGGGCCCAGGCCCACCAGCGCCCTGCGCGCGGTCACCGTCGTACGGCGCGTTCATCGCAACCCCACCTCATCGTCCCCAGGCCGAACGGCCACGGCATCGCTCAACGGTCCACTGTCTCACCCGTTCCGGACCCCTCTGTGCTTTGCGGTCCGGTGTCCGTGGTCCCGTCACTCGGCTGCGTGCTCTCCTCGGCGGCCGCCCGGGCGGCGACGCGCTTGCGGCTGGCGTACATCTTGATGCCCGCCAGGACCAGGAGGAGCACACCGCCGGCGATGACGAGCATGACGGTGGGGGTGATCTCGGTGGCCTCGACGGTGAACTTGCGTTCCTTGCCGTACGGCACGCCGTCCTTGGTGAACAGGCGTGCGGTGACCTCGACCGGACCACTCGCGGTGGCGTTGGCGGTGAACTTTACCGTCTGGCTGTGGCCGCCCTGAACGGTGACTTCCTGTTCCGATTCGCCGCTGTTGCCGAACATCAGGCGGGTCGGGTTGGCGGACTTCACCCTCAGTACCAGGTTGTGCACGTCCTGGACGAGGCTGTTCTGGACGCTGACCGGGATCGTCGCGCTATGTCCGGACAAGGTGGCGTCGGACTTGGGGATGACCTTGACCTTGTCGGTCAGCCCGATCAGGTAGGCCTGGACCTCGTCCCGGTAGCGGTCGGCCTCCTCGGGGCGGCCGCGCCAGGAGGTGGACATCTCCCGGTTGGTGGTGTTCCCGAAGGGGATCTCGACCCGGTCCGGTGCCGTGAGGATGACCTTGAAGTGGTCGAGGGTGTTCTGGGTGGTGCGGATCTTCTCGAACGCCGACACCGGGAGCTCCTGCTTGCTCAGGGCCTCCGGGTACTGGCCCGCGCCCGGGACCTGGGTCGCGGCGCCGGGGTCGGGCTTCGCGGCGGCCGCCGCCTCCAGGTCGGAGGGCTGGCTCCAGCGCGCGGCCTGGAGCCCCCGCAGGGCGGTGGCCATCGATTCCGCCTGGCTGGTGGAGGGCCGGCGCTGGGGCGCCACCACGTAGCTGCGCGGCTCGTCGCCGTTCTGCAGGTTCAGCGCGAGGCTGTGGGCGAGGAACCGCTGCACGGCGAGCGTGGAGTTCCCGGCGCTGGCCATGTCGCCCTCGAAGGCGGTGGACAGGTCGGCGTCCGCGACCACGGCGGTGGTGCCCGCGCCGATGGGACGGGCGGCGCTCGGCGTGTAGCCGAGGGCGCCGGTCTCCTGGAGGCTGTCGCTGCGGGTCAGTACGTTGTGGGCGCCGGCCGAGGTGGCGACGTTCACGATCGACGGGTCGATGGCGCCGTCCACCGGCCAGGAGAAGTCGGCGGACGGGGTGACGTGCAGCACCGTCTCGACGGCCTGCTTGGCCTTGTCGGTGGCGGGCCTCAGCTGGCCCAGGGTGCCGGAGACGTCCTTGCCGTGGTGGGCGAGGGAGGCGATGTCGGGGTCCGCGAACGGGAGGGCGACGACCTTCTTGCCCTGGACGGCGCTCTCCAGCGAGCTCAGCCACTGCTCGGCGACGGCCCTGTTCCGGCCCTGGACGGGCTTGCCGTCCGGGTCGGCGCTGCGCACCCGGTAGCCCTTGGTCATCGCGTCGACGGTGGCGAGCAGGTCGGGGTCGATGACCCAGGTGACGGGCAGGTCCTTGCCGAGCGAGACCATCCGCTCCAGGCGGCCGCCCGGTCGCAGCTCCTCCGCGAGGGAGTCGTCCATGAAGACCGGGGTCTGGACCTCGTCGGATCCGGTCTCGGCGGTGACGCGGGTGGTGGAGATCAGCGGCCAGACGTAGGTGAGGGAGGACCGCTTGCCCGCAGGGTCCGGCTGCCAGGGGAGGAAGGTCCGCTGGATGCCGAGCACCTGCTCCGACGGGCGGCTGTCGGTCGTACCGGACACGGAGACGCCCAGCTGGTAGACGCCGTCGGCGCCCAGTTCGAGCTTGTTGACCGGCACCTTGATCGTGAAGGGCTGGCCGACCTTCGAGGGCAGGGAATCGATCTTCACGGCGAAGGCCGAGTCGATCTCCCCCGGGTCCGCCCCCGGCCGGAAGCCCTTGCGGTCCGCCACCTCGTCGATGGCCGACCGGTCCCCCACCATGGGGCCGACCCGCAGCCCGACGTGGGCTCCCTTGATCGTCTCGCGGCCGTTGTTGACCACGGTCCCCTGGATGGTCAGCGTGTCGCTCTTGACCGGAGCGCTGGGCGACACCTCGGACAGCTGGACGTCCACGGAGGACTCCGCGGCCTGGGCCACGGGGGCGGGGGCGTAGATCAGGGCGGCCAGCGCCGGCGTCCCGCTCAGCAGGACGACCGCCCGCCGCAGCCATCGGCGCCGGGCAGGGGCGGTGGTCGCCCCCTGGATTTCTGCCGCCTCGGCCACGCGCTCACCAGTCCCTCGAAGTGTCAGTGGTCGTCGGTTCTGCGTCCACGCATGGTAACGAGGCGCGCTGTGCGCGAGTGCCGCGCCTTGCTCCACAAGATCCGTTCCGGATCGGTTCCGGTTCCCGGGTCCCGGCCGGTGTTCCCCGGGCGAAACCGGGCGGCCCCGACCGGGCGGGGCACGTACCCTTTTCTGTTGTGCCGAACGCCAATGAAGACAACCCCAGTGCCCTGAGTCAGGTGCAGCGCCGCGCGGTCAGTGAACTGCTGCGGGTCGCTCCTGTCGCCGACGAGCTCGGCCGCCGGTTCCAGGAGGCGGGCTTCCGCCTCGCCCTGGTCGGCGGGTCCGTCCGCGACGCGCTGCTCGGGCGTCTCGGCAACGACCTCGACTTCACCACGGACGCGCGTCCCCAGGACGTTCTGAAGATCATGCGGCCGTGGGCCGACTCGGTCTGGGACGTCGGCATCGCCTTCGGCACCGTCGGTGCACAGCGGGAGGCCCGCGTCGGAGACGCCGTTCGAAACTTCCAGATCGAGGTGACCACGTACCGCTCCGAGGCGTACGACCGCACCTCGCGCAAGCCCGAGGTCTCCTACGGCGACTCGATCGAGGAAGACCTCGTCCGCCGCGACTTCACGGTCAACGCCATGGCCCTGGCCCTGCCGGAGCAGGAGTTCGTCGACCCCCACGGCGGTCTGGAGGACCTGGCCGCCGGCGTGCTGCGGACACCCGGCACCCCGGAGGATTCCTTCTCCGACGATCCGCTGCGCATGCTGCGCGCGGCGCGGTTCGCCGCGCAGCTGGACTTCGAGGTCGCCCCCGAGGTGGTCGCCGCCATGAAGGCGATGGCCGACCGGATCGAGATCGTCTCGGCGGAGCGGGTGCAGGCCGAGCTGAACAAGCTGCTGCTCTCCTCCCACCCGCGCAAGGGGCTGGCGCTCCTGGTGGACACCGGCCTCGCGGACCGGGTGCTGCCGGAGCTGCCCGCGCTGCGGCTGGAGAGTGACGAGCACCACCGGCACAAGGACGTCTACGACCACTCGCTGATCGTCCTGGAGCAGGCGATCGCGCTGGAGGAGGACGGCCCGGACCTGGTGCTGCGGCTCGCGGCCCTGCTGCACGACATCGGCAAGCCGCGTACGCGCCGCTTCGAGAGCGACGGCCGGGTCTCCTTCCACCACCACGAGGTGGTGGGCGCGAAGATGACCAAGAAGCGCATGACGGCGCTGAAGTACTCCAACGAGATGATCAAGGACGTGTCCCGGCTGGTGGAGCTGCACCTGCGCTTCCACGGCTACGGGGACGGGGAGTGGACCGACTCGGCGGTGCGCCGCTACGTCCGCGACGCCGGCCCGCTCCTGGAGCGGCTGCACAAGCTGACCCGGTCGGACTGCACCACCCGCAACAAGCGCAAGGCCAGTGCGCTCTCCCGCACCTATGACGGACTGGAGGAGCGGATCGCGCAGCTCAAGGAGCAGGAGGAGCTGGACGCGATCCGCCCCGACCTGAACGGCAACGAGATCCAGCAGATCCTGGAGATCGGCCCGGGCCCGGCGGTGGGCAAGGCCTACGCCTTCCTGCTGGACCTGAGGCTGGAGAACGGCCCGATGGGGCACGATGCGGCGGTGGCGGCCCTCAAGCAGTGGTGGGCGGAGCAGGCTCCCCAGGGCTGAGGGGGAGTGCAGGTGTCTCTCCCCCCAGCTACCGCTGGGGGGGTGCCTCCTGTGAAACGTCGCTACGTTTCACGTGAAACATCGATCCCCTCGCGCCGCCGGCGGAGGAACACCGCCGTGGCGACGTAGATCAGGGCGGTGGCCAGGACCAGGGTCACGGACCGGCCGTCGGCAGGGAGCATCAGGGAGGACACCGCGGCCGCCCCCACGAAGGCCACGTTGAACAGCACGTCGTACACGGAGAAGACCCGGCCCCGGTAGTCGTCGTCCACCCGGGACTGCACCACCGTGTCCGTGGAGATCTTGGCCCCCTGCGTGGCGACGCCCAGGGCGAAGGCGGCGACGAGCATCGGCCCGGGTGCGAAGAAGAGGCCGAGGGCCGGCACCAGGACGGCCGATCCGGCCGCGCAGACGGTGATCCAGCCCAGCGGCCCGAGCCGGCCCACCATCCAGGGGGTCACCACGGCGGCCGCGAAGAACCCCGCTCCGGAGACCCCGACGGCGATCCCGAGCAGGGCCAGGCCATCGGCCTCGTTGTCGGACCACGCGTAGCGGCAGAGCATCAGCAGCGTCACGGTCAGGGCCCCGTACGCGAAGCGCATCAGGGTCATCGCGGCGAGGGCCCGGGCGGCCTCGCGCCGGCCGGCCAGGTGCCGCAGCCCCTCCGCCATGCCCCGGACGGTGAGGACGACCCCTTCGGCGACCGACGGGCGCATCCGGCCGGGCGGGTGGTCGGGCCCCAGGAGGCCGACGGCCAGCCGCAGCGCCACCAGGCCCGCGCACAGGTACAGGGCGGCGCCGACCAGGACGACGAGGGCGTTGGATCCCGAGGCGAGCAGCCGGACGAGGAAGGCCAGTCCTCCGCCCGCCACGGCCGCCAGCGTGCCGGCGGTGGGCGAGAGGGCGTTCGCGGTGACCAGCTCATCGGCTTCGACCACATGGGGCAGGGCGGCCGCGAGCCCGGCGAGCACGAAGCGGTTGACGGCGGTCACGGAGAGGGCCGAGGCGTAGAAGAGCCAGTCGGGGACGTGCGCGACGATCAGTACGGCGGTGACGCAGGCGAGGAGGGCCCGCAGCAGATTGCCGTAGAGGAAGACCTGGCGGCGGCGCCACCGGTCCAGCAATACCCCGGCGAAGGGGCCGATGGCGGAATAGGGCAGCAGGAGTACGGCCATCGCCGAGGCGATGGCGGCGGGCGAGGTCTGCTTCTCCGGGGAGAAGACCACATAGGTGGCCAGCGCGACCTGGTACACCCCGTCGGCCGCCTGGCACAGCAGCCGCACCGCGAGCAGGTTGCGGAAGTCCCTCCGGCGCAGGAGTACGCGCAGATCACGTACGACAGGCATGAGGGCAAGGGTCACATACACCGAGGGTCTCCGGACACATAGTCCGGAGACCCTCGGTGGAAGAACCGTCGAAGAGCTGGTGTCCCGGGGGACCAGGCCTCGACCGGCGCCGGTTCTAGCGCTCGACCTCGCCCTTGATGAACTTCTCGACGTTGGCCAGGGCCTCGTCGTCGAAGTACTGGACCGGCGGGGACTTCATGAAGTAGCTGGAGGCCGACAGGATCGGGCCACCGATGCCGCGGTCCTTGGCGATCTTCGCGGCGCGCAGGGCGTCGATGATGACACCGGCGGAGTTCGGGGAGTCCCAGACCTCGAGCTTGTACTCGAGGTTCAGCGGGACGTCGCCGAAGGCGCGGCCCTCAAGGCGGACGTAGGCCCACTTGCGGTCGTCGAGCCACGCGACGTAGTCGGACGGGCCGATGTGGACGTTCTTCTCGCCGAGCTCACGGTCGGGGATCTGCGAGGTGACGGCCTGCGTCTTGGAGATCTTCTTCGACTCCAGGCGGTCGCGCTCAAGCATGTTCTTGAAGTCCATGTTGCCGCCGACGTTGAGCTGCATGGTGCGCTCAAGACGGACGCCGCGGTCCTCGAACAGCTTGGCCATCACGCGGTGCGTGATGGTCGCGCCGACCTGGGACTTGATGTCGTCGCCGACGATCGGGACACCGGCCTCGGTGAACTTGTCGGCCCACTCCTTGGTGCCGGCGATGAAGACCGGGAGGGCGTTGACGAAGGCGACCTTGGCGTCGATGGCGCACTGGGCGTAGAACTTCGCCGCTTCCTCGGAACCGACCGGGAGGTAGCAGACGAGGACGTCGACCTGGCGGTCCTTGAGGATCTGGACCACGTCGACCGGGGCCTCGGAGGACTCCTCGATGGTCATGCGGTAGTACTTGCCGAGACCGTCGAGGGTGTGGCCGCGCTGGACCGTGACGCCCGAGTTCGGGACGTCGCAGATCTTGATGGTGTTGTTCTCGCTGGCGCCGATGGCGTCCGAGAGGTCCAGGCCGACCTTCTTCGCGTCGACGTCGAACGCGGCGACGAACTCGACGTCACCGACGTGGTAGTCGCCGAACTGGACGTGCATCAGACCCGGGACCTTGGTGGCCGGGTCGGCGTCCTTGTAGTACTCGACGCCCTGCACCAGCGAGGCGGCGCAGTTGCCCACGCCTACGATGGCTACGCGAACCGAACCCATTCCGGTTGCTCCCTGTTTGTTCTCGGAACGAGGCCTGCGAGATGCAGGTCTCACTTTGCTGTTTCGTCGGGCGGACCGGGTCGTCTCTGGTCCCGTCCCGCCCTCTCGCTCTCGATGAGCTCGTTCAGCCAGCGCACTTCACGCTCGACGGATTCCATTCCGTGCCGCTGCAGCTCGAGCGTGTAGTCGTCCAGGCGCTCCCGTGTGCGGGCGAGCGAGGCGCGCATCTTCTCCAGGCGCTCCTCCAGCCGGCTGCGGCGGCCCTCCAGCACGCGCATTCGCACTTCACGTTCGGTCTGGCCGAAGAAGGCGAAGCGGGCGGCGAAGGACTCGTCCTCCCAGGTGTCGGGGCCGGTGTGGGACAGGAGCTCTTCGAAGTGCTCCTTACCTGCTGCCGTCAACCGGTAGACGATCTTGGCGCGGCGCCCTGCGAGTGAAGCGGCGAGAGCGTCTTCCGGGGCGTTCCCCGGTTCTTCGATCAACCAGCCGTTGGCGACCAGCGTCTTGAGGCAGGGATAGAGAGTCCCGTAGCTGAACGCCCTGAATACCCCCAGCGAGGTGTTGAGCCGCTTGCGGAGCTCGTAGCCGTGCATGGGGGATTCGCGAAGCAGGCCGAGGACGGCGAACTCGAGGATGCCTGAGCGCCTGCTCATCCGCCTGCCCCTCTCTGCCTCTGAGTTTATGCCGAGCTGATGTATCGGCTCGATACATCCAGACCATAGATCGGGGGGCTCCCGGCGACAAGCCAAGACATGGTGACCGGCGTCACATCACCAATTCGTACGACGCAAGTTGCCTGATTTGGGGTGAACTTCGGCACTGATTGGGTTTTGACCGTGCGTAGTCTGTGCGGGAGGACCACCGGGGGGAACCGGAATCACCTGCCGCTTCCAGGCCACTCGCCTGCCCGAGGAGTAGTCGTTCGATGAGCGAGCACCGCCGCAAACCGCCGCAGCCCCAGGGCGGCGGCCGCGCCGCGTCCCGCAGGGCTGCCCAGCAGCGCCCCGGCCGGGGTGCCGGACCCGGACGGGACGTCCCCGGGGCTCCGCCCGGCGGACCCCACGCGGACCACAGCGCCCACGGCAGCCGCGCCGACGCCCGCCGGGCCGCCCAGCGGCCCGCCGCGGGCCGAGGACGCGCAGGTGGGAAGGGGGATGGCGGCCGCAAGCGGCTCATCGACTACCCCCGCGCCGGGAAGGCCGGCTGGAAGCGGTTCGTGCCCTCGTGGAAGCTGGTCAGCGGCACGTTCCTGGGCTTCTTCGCCGTGATCATCGCCGGGGCCGGCGTCGGCATCGCCATGGTGGGCACGCCCGACGCGAACAAGGCCGCCAAGGCGCAGAACAACGTCTTCCAGTGGGCCGACGGCACGCAGATGGTCGCCACCGGCGGGTCCACGAACCGCCAGATCGTCCCGATCGACCAGATTCCGGTCTCCATGCGGAATGCGGTGATCGCCGCCGAGAACGAGTCCTTTGAAACGGACAAAGGTGTCGACCCGATGGGTATCGCCCGCGCCGTGGTGAACATGGCCACGGGCGGTTCGACCCAGGGTGGCTCCACCATCACTCAGCAGTACGTCAAGAACACCTACCTCGACTCCGAGCAGACGCTCAAGCGCAAGGTCACCGAGCTCTTCATCGCGATCAAACTGGGCGCCACCGAGGAGAAGGACAAGGTCCTCGCCGGCTACCTGAACACCGCCTACTACGGCCGCGACGCCTACGGCATCCAGGCTGCGGCCCGCGCCTACTTCGGCAAGGACTCCAAGGACCTCAACCCGTCCGAGAGCGCCTTCCTCGCCTCCCTGCTCAAGGGCCCCAACCTCTACAACCCGGACGGCGGCATCGGCTCCGCGGCCACCCCCGAGGCCAACGAGAAGCGCGCCCGGGCCCGCTGGGCGTGGGTGCTCGACCGCGAGGTCGCCGTGCACCGCATGGAGCAGTCCGAGCGCGACAAGTACAAGGACTTCCCGGCCCGGGTCGACCTCGCCCAGGCCAGCGGCATGTCCGGCCAGACCGGCTACCTCGTCGAGGTGGCCAAGGGCTACGTCATGAAGACCGCCGACATCAGCGCCGAGAAGATGGCCCTCGGCGGCTACACCATCCGGACCACCTTCCAGAAGCCCAAGGTGGACGCCCTGTCCAAGGCGGTCGAGGACACCCGCAACGACTTCCTCGACGAGAAGAAGCGGCCCGAGTACGACACCTTCGTGCAGTTCGGGGCCGCCTCCGTCGACGTGAAGACCGGGGCGATCGTCGCCCTGTACGGCGGGCCCGGCTGGGACCACAAGTACTTCGCCAACAACGCCAACACCTCCGGCGTCCCGGTCGGCTCGACCTGGAAGCCGTACGTGCTCGCGGCGGCCATGGAGTACGGCACGCAGAACTCCAAGGGCTCGGGCATCTCGGCCAACAGCAAGTACAACGCCAACGACCTGACGGTCATCAACGACCGCACGGGCAAGCCGCTGCTCGGCCCCGACGGCCAGCCGTTCAAGCAGAAGAACGAGAGCGAGTACCCGTACGGCTACGTGACGCTGAACGAGGCGATGGAGAAGTCCATCAACGTCCCGTTCGCCCAGCTCGTCTTCGACGTCGGCCACAGCAAGGTCCGCCAGGTCGCGAAGTCCACCGGCATCCTCGACGAGTCGATGGACGAGAACAACAACGCCTCGTTCGCCCTCGGCACCTCGACGCCCAGCGCCATCCGCATGGCCGACTCCTACGCCACCTTCGCCGCGTCCGGCACCCACCACGAGCCCTTCTCCGTGCTGGAGGTCAAGAAGGACGGCAAGGTGGTGCCGGGCTTCACGCCCCCCAAGGAGTCCCGGGCCATGGACAACTCCGTGGCGGACAACATCACCAAGGTCCTGCGGAACGTCGTGGAGAACGGCACCGGTACCAAGGCCAAGAAGCTGGGCCGGCCCGCCGCCGGCAAGACCGGTACCACCGACCAGAACAAGTCGGCCTGGTTCGTCGGCTACACCCCGGAGCTGTCCACCTCGGTCACCCTCTTCCGCAACGACCCGAACTCCAAGGACAAGAAGCTCATGTCCATGAACCACGTGGGCGGTGTCGACTCCATCCACGGTGGTGACATCCCCGCGGTGATCTGGACCGAGTACATGCGCGAGGCCCTCAAGGGCGCCCCGGTGAAGGACTTCCCGGAGGCCGAGGACATCGGCGTGGTCGCGGACGCCGCCGGCGCCCCGTCGCCCACCCCCTCGGCGGCCGTGTCGCCCTCCGTCTCCCCGTCCACGTCCGTGTCGCCCTCGCCGTCCACGTCCGTGTCGCCCTCCCCGTCGGGCAAGCCGTGCAAGCCCAAGCCCTGGAACCTGGACTGCGACCCGCAGACCGCGGCCGGTACGAGTACCGGAGCGGGCGGCAGCACGACCGGCGGTACCACCGACTCGCCCACCTCGACCCCCACGGGCCGGCCGGGCCGCACGAGCGGGACCACCAGCTGGGGCAGCATCATGGGCACCCAGGGCTGAGCCCGTCCCACCCGCTCCACCGAGGGCCGTCGCACACCGTGCGGCGGCCCTCCCCCGTGCCCGGGCCGGTACGGCAGGATGGGCGCATGACCAAGGTGCACGAGGACCGGCCGCCCGTACTGCCCACCCAGCAGGACGAGGTCGCCGCCGCCGGCAGCGAGCTCATCGGCGGGCCGATCGGCCGGCGCGTCCGGCTGGGCGGCCACTGGCTGGCCCCCGTCCGCGTCGTGGTCCTCGTGGCACTCGGCATGTTCGCGCTCGGCATGGTGCAGAAGCTGCCCTGCTACGACTGGGCCTGGTTCCAGGGAGCGAGCTCGCAGTACACCCACGCCTGCTACTCCGACATCCCGCACCTGTACTCCGCCCGCGGCTTCGCCGACGGTCTCGTGCCCTACCACGACAGGTTCCCGGACCTGGCGACCGACCCGAAGTACGGCGGCATGCAGTACCTGGAGTACCCGGTGCTCACCGGGGCCTTCATGCAGGTGGCCTCCTGGCTGACCCCCTCGTCCGGGGCCATCCAGCACCGTGAGCAGATGTACTGGATGGTCAACGCGGGCATGCTGATGGCCTGCGCCGCGGTCATCGCCGTCTGCGTCGCCCGGACCCACCGCCGCCGCCCCTGGGACGCCCTGCTGCTCGCCCTGGCCCCCGCCTTCGCGCTCAACGCGACCATCAACTGGGACCTGCCGGCCGTCGCCCTCACCGCCGTCGCGATGCTCCTGTGGTCGCGCGGACGCCCGCTGCTCAGCGGTGTCCTCATCGGCCTGGCGACCGCGGCCAAGCTCTACCCGGTGCTGCTGCTCGGCGTGCTGTTCGTCCTGTGCTGGCGGGCCGGGAAGTGGCGGGCGTTCGGCGCCGCCGCCGCGGGCGCGGCCGTCTCGTGGCTCGCGGTCAACGTGCCGGTCATGCTCTACGCCTGGGACGGCTGGAAGCGGTTCTACGAGTTCAGCCAGGAACGCCCCATCGACTTCGGCTCCGTCTGGCTGCTGATCTCCCAGCGCACCGGCAACCCCCTGGAGGACGCCAACACGTACGCGACCGGGCTGACCCTGCTGCTGTGCCTGGGCATCGGACTGCTCACGCTGACGGCCCCCCGGCGGCCCCGCCTCGCCCAGCTGGCCTTCCTGGTCGTCGCCGCGTTCATCCTGGCCAACAAGGTCTACTCGCCGCAGTACGTGCTGTGGCTCGTCCCGCTGGCCGCGCTGGCCCGGCCGCGCTGGCGCGACTTCCTGATCTGGCAGGCCGCCGAGGTCGCGTACTTCCTGGGGATCTGGTTCTACCTCGCGTACACGACCAGCGGGGACAAGCACCAGGGGCTGCCGCTGGAGGGCTACCAGCTGGCCATCGCCGTCCACCTGCTGGCCACGCTCTACCTCTGCGCGGTCGTCGTGCGGGACATCCTGCTGCCCGAGCGGGACGTCGTACGGCGCGACGGTTCGGACGACCCCTCCGGCGGTGTCCTGGACGGGGCCGAGGACGTCTTCGTGCTCGGGGACAAGGCGAAGGCGCCGCGGTACGCGGCGCCTTCGGAGGGACAGCGGGTCGCCTGGGGCGTGAACCCCGGGGACTGACCGGGCCGGGTCCGGCCGGGTGGCTCAGGCGTCGAGCACCCGGTCGAACTGCGTCGTGGTGTGGCGCAGGTGGGCCACCAGCTCGTCGCCCACCTTCGGCTCGGTCGCGTCCGAGGGCACGAACAGGATCGACACCTGCATGTGCGGGGGCTCCGCGAACCAGCGCTGCTTGCCCGCCCACACGAAGGGCGAGAGGTTCCGGTTGACGGTGGCCAGGCCGGCCCGGGCGACGCCCTTGGCGCGCGGCATCATGCCGTGGAGGGCCTTGGGGGCCTCCAGGCCCACCCCGTGCGAGGTGCCGCCTGCGACCACGACCAGCCAGCCGTCGGAGGCGGCCTTCTGCTGCCGGTAGCCGTAGCGGTCCCCCTTGACCACGCGGGTGACGTCCAGGACCGTGCCCCGGTACTGGGTCGCGTCGTGGTCGCCCAGCCACAGCCGGGTGCCGATACGGGCCCGGAAGCGGGTCTGGGGGAACTGCTGCTGGAGCCGGGCCAGCTCCTCGGCCCGCAGGTGGCTGACGAACATGGTGTGCAGCGGCAGCCGGGCCGCGCGCAGCCGGTCCATCCAGCCGATGACCTCCTCGACGGCGTCCGAGCCGTCCGGGCGGTCCAGCGGCAGGTGCAGGGCGAAGCCCTCCAGCCGGACGTCCTCGATCGCCGACTGGAGCAGGCCCAGGTCCTGTTCGGAGACGCCGTGGCGGCGCATCGAGCTCATGCACTCGATGACCACCCGGGCGCCGACGAGGCCGCGGACCCCGTCCACGGAGGACACCGAACGGATCACCCGGTCCGGCAGCGGCACCGGGTCCTCGCCCCGCCGGAAGGGGGTGAGGACGAGCAGGTCGCCGCCGAACCGGTCCTTGATGCTCGCGGCCTCGTACGTCGTCCCGACGGCCAGGATGTCGGCGCCCATCCGGGTCGCCTCCTCGCACAGCCGGTCGTGGCCGAACCCGTAGCCGTTGCCCTTGCAGACGGGGATCAGACCGGGAAACTGGTCGATGATCGTCTTCTGGTGCGCACGCCAGCGCGCGGTGTCGACGTAGAGCGTGAGCGCCATGCCCGTCCGGAACCTCTCTCGAAAAACAGCAGGGTCAGCGGCGCGACATGTAGATGTCGAGCGCCTTGTGCAGCACCTTGTTGAGCGGGAAGTCCCACTCGCCGACGTACTCGACGGCCTCGCCGCCCGTACCGACCTTGAACTGGATCAGGCCGAACAGGTGGTCGTTCTCGTCCAGGGTGTCACTGATGCCGCGCAGGTCGTAGACGCTGGCGCCGAGCGCGTAGGAGTCGCGCAGCATGCGCCACTGCATGGCGTTCGAGGGCCGGACCTCGCGCTTGTGGTTGGCGGAGGCTCCGTAGGAGTACCAGACGTGCTGGCCGACCGTCAGCATCGTGGCGGCCGCGAGCGGTTCGCCCTCGTGCTTGGCGATGTACAGCCGCATGCGGTTGGGGTCCTCGGCGTTGAGGGCCGTCCACTGGCGCTGGAAGTAGCTGAGCGGGCGCGGGCGGAACTTGTCGCGCTCGGCCGTGATCTCGTAGAGGTACTGCCAGGTCGGCAGGTCCTCGTAGCCGCCCTGGACGACCTCGACGCCGGCCTTCTCGGCCTTCTTGATGTTGCGGCGCCACAGCTGGTTGAAGCCCTTGAGGACGTCGTCCAGCGAACGGTTCGCCAGGGGCACCTGGAAGACGTAGCGGGGCTGGACGTCGCCGAAGCCGGCGCCGCCGTCCTCGCCCTGCTGCCAGCCCATGCGGCGCAGCTTGTCGGACACCTCGAAGGCGCGGGGCTCGATGTACGAGGCCTCCACGTCACGCAGGCGCTTGACCTCGGGGTCCTGGATGCCGGCCTTGATGGCGGCGGAGTTCCAGCGGCGGATGACCACCGGCGGGCCCATCTTCACGGTGAAGGCGCCCTGCTGCTTGAGGTGCGCCAGCATCGGCTGGAGCCACTCCTCCAGGTTGGGGGCGTACCAGTTGATGACCGGGCCCTCGGGGAGGTAGGCGAGGTACCGCTTCACCTTGGGCAGCTGGCGGTACAGGACGAGCGCGGCGCCGACGAGTTCACCGGACTTGTCGAACCATCCCAGGTTCTCCGAACGCCACTCGTTCTTGACGTCGGCCCATGCCGGGACCTGGCAGTGGCTAGCCGAGGGCAGGCTCTGGAGGTACGCCAGATGCTGCTCTCGGCTGATGGTGCTCAGGGACAGGCTCATGCGGGGTGTCTCCTCGGGCGGCTTCGCTGCTATGGCGCGAAGCCTACTGCGACGGGGGCGCCACCCATCTGGGGGACGGGCCGTAGCCCGGGCCGACGGCCGGCCGGCGCCCCGTCGAGGAGATCCCCCGGTCAGCCCAGCCAGCCGCCGAAGAGGCCGCCGTGGGCCATTCCGAGGAAGAAGCCGATGCCAGACGCACCAAGGCCGATGATCAGTGCGAAGCGCTCGCGTGTCGTCGCGGAGATGAACTGTCCGTACGCGCCGGTCATGAGCCCGATCAGCCCCGTCCAGGAGCTGAGCAGGTGCAGATTGTGGAAGAACGCAGTGACGAACGCCACGGCGCCGAGGATCAGGGTGACCGCCACCAGGGTGTCCTGGAGGGGGTGGGGCTTGCCGTCGGTCGCGAAGAGCGAGATGCGCGGGCGATCCATTGCCTGTGCCATCGGAAGGCACCTCCTGGCTGACGCAGAGCGGTGCGACGGGGCGGCCGCCGGCCTGGGCCGGGGGCATAGCACCGAGCACACCCGATGCATACAGATTGTGGCCCCCTCCTGCCGGATTTCAACCGGAAGGAGTCGAGCAGGTAGTCTGTACGGTCTGCGCGGTGTCTGCTCTCAGACACCGTGCGGCACGCATCACGACCCTCCTGCCACGGATCGACCGTGGCCGCTGAGTCCAAAGGAGGTGGGTTCCACATGCGTCACTACGAAGTGATGGTCATCCTCGACCCCGATCTCGAGGAGCGCGCTGTCTCCCCGCTGATCGAGAACTTCCTTTCCGTCGTCCGTGAGGGCAACGGAAAGGTCGAGAAGGTCGACACCTGGGGCCGTCGTCGTCTCGCTTACGAGATCAAGAAGAAGCCCGAGGGCATCTACTCGGTCATCGACCTGCAGGCCGAGCCTGCGGTCGTCAAGGAGCTCGACCGCCAGATGAACCTGAACGAGTCGGTTCTCCGGACCAAGGTCCTTCGCCCCGAGACCCACTGAACTCCGGTTCAGCGGTAATCGGGATCGAGTAGTACAGCAGCCCAGCAGCAATCCCCGCCGAGAGGTTCATCCATGGCAGGCGAGACCGTCATCACGGTCGTCGGCAATCTCGTCGACGACCCCGAGCTGCGCTTCACCCCCTCGGGTGCGGCGGTCGCGAAGTTCCGTGTCGCGTCCACTCCCCGCACCTTCGACCGTCAGACCAACGAGTGGAAGGACGGCGAGAGCCTGTTCCTGACCTGCTCGGTGTGGCGGCAGGCGGCCGAGAACGTCGCCGAGTCCCTCCAGCGGGGCATGCGCGTCATCGTGCAGGGCCGGCTGAGGCAGCGGTCGTACGAGGACCGTGAGGGTGTCAAGCGCACGGTCTACGAGCTGGACGTCGAGGAAGTCGGCCCCAGCCTGAAGAACGCCACGGCCAAGGTCGCCAAGACCACCGGTCGCGGTGGCCAGGGTGGATACGGCGGCGGCGGTCAGCAGCAGGGCGGCGGCGGCTGGGGCGGAGCCCCCAGCGGCGGTCCCCAGGGCGGCGGAGCTCCCTCCGACGACCCGTGGGCGTCCAGCGCGCCGGCCGGTGGCCAGCAGCAGGGCGGCGGCGGGGGCGGCTGGGGCGGAAGCTCCGGCGGCTCCGGCGGTGGCTACTCGGACGAGCCCCCCTTCTAGGGCGGGCCCGTAACCCCACTTCTTGATCACACAGGAGAGACACAATGGCGAAGCCGCCTGTGCGCAAGCCTAAGAAGAAGGTCTGCGCGTTCTGCAAGGACAAGACCGCGTACGTGGACTACAAGGACACGAACATGCTGCGGAAGTTCATTTCCGACCGCGGCAAGATCCGTGCCCGCCGCGTTACCGGCAACTGCACGCAGCACCAGCGTGACGTCGCCACGGCCGTGAAGAACAGCCGTGAGATGGCGCTGCTGCCCTACACGTCCACCGCGCGCTAAGGAAAGGGTGACCGACCAATGAAGATCATCCTTACCCACGAGGTCTCTGGCCTCGGTGCCGCCGGCGATGTCGTCGACGTCAAGGACGGTTACGCTCGCAACTACCTGGTCCCGCGTGGTTTCGCGATCCGCTGGACCAAGGGTGGCGAGAAGGACGTGGCGCAGATCCGCCGCGCCCGCAAGATCCACGAGATCGCGACCATCGAGCAGGCCAACGAGGTCAAGGCCAAGCTCGAGGGCGTGAAGGTCCGTCTGGCCACCCGCGCGGGTGACGCCGGTCGTCTCTTCGGTTCCGTGACCCCGGCCGACATCGCCACGGCGATCGAGGCTTCGGGTGGCCCGAAGGTCGACAAGCGTCGCGTGGAGCTGGGCTCCCCGATCAAGACCCTCGGTTCGTACCAGGTCTCCGTGCGTCTGCACGCCGAGGTCGCCGCGAACGTGGGCATCGAGGTCGTCGCCGCCTAAGGGCAGCGCATGAAGGGCCGCACCCCGCTGGGGTGCGGCCCTTCGTCGTGTCCGGGCTGTGTTTCACGTGAAACCCGTTTCACGTGAAACCGTGTTTCACGTGAAACGGGCTCAGCGGGTCGCGCCCGCCACCAGCCACAGGCCCGAGCGGGCGCGCAGCTGGAGGGTGGCCATCCGTACCAGCATCATCAGCGTCATGGCCCACCAGAGCGTCGTCAGACCGCCGCCGAGGGTGGGGACGAGCAGGGCGGCGGGGGCGAACACCGCGAGGGTCAGCAGCATGGCCCGGGCGAGGTAAGGGCCGTCGCCGGCGCCCATCAGCACCCCGTCGAGGACGAAGACGACCCCGCAGACCGGCTGGGCCAGGGCCACGACCAGCAGCGCGGGCAGGAGGGCGTCCTCCACCACGGGGTCGCTGGTGAAGAGCGGGATGAACACGGGGCGGGCGAGGACGACCAGCAGGCCCAGGACGACGCCGGAGCCGATGCCCCACCGCACCATGCGGCGGCAGACGGCCCGGGCGCCCTCGGTGTCCCCGGCGCCCAGATAGCGGCCGATGATGGCCTGGCCGGCGATGGCGATGGCGTCCAGGGCGAAGGCGAGCAGGCTCCACAGGGACAGCACGATCTGGTGGGCGGCTATGTCGGCGTCCCCCAGCCGGGCCGCCACGGCGGTCGCGATCATCAGGATGGCGCGCAGGGACAGGGTGCGGACCAGGAGGGGCACGCCCGCCTGGGCGCAGGCGCGGATGCCGGCCGCATCGGGCCGCAGGGAGGCTCCGTGCCGACGGGCGCCCCGGACCACCACGCAGAGGTAGGCGGCGGCCATGGCGCACTGGGCGATGACGGTGCCCCAGGCCGATCCGGCGATGCCGAGCCCGGCCCCGTAGACCAGGGCCACGTTCAGGGCGCCGTTGAGGGCGAAGCCGCCGATGGCCACGTAGAGGGGCGTCCGGGTGTCCTGGAGGCCCCGGATGACCCCGGTGGCCGCCAGTACCACGAGCATGGCCGGGATGCCGAGCGCGGAGATCCGCAGGTAGGTGACCGCGTAGGGGGCGACGGCGTCCGAGGCGCCGAAGAGGGAGATCAGCGACGGCGCGGTGGGCAGGACGGCGACGACGACCGCCGCGCCGAGCAGGAGCGCGAGCCAGATGCCGTCCATGCCCTGGCGGATGGCGGCCCGCAGGTCGCCCGCGCCCACCCGCCGGGCGACGGCCGCGGTGGTGGCGTAGGCGAGGAAGACGAAGACGCTCACGGCGGTCGTGAGCAGAGCGGCGGCGACGCCGAGGCCGGCCAGCTGAGGGGTGCCGAGGTGGCCCACGATGGCGCTGTCGGCCATCACGAAGAGGGGCTCGGCGACGAGGGCGCCGAAGGCGGGCAGGGCGAGGGCGAGGATCTCGCGGTCGTGCCGTCTCGGGGCCGTCTTCTCAGCTGTGGGGGCCTGTGTCATGTGTCCAATCTAATCTTCCACAGGTAATAGACACAAGGGTCTATTAGTCCTTACTAAGCCGCTGACTTGGGTGTTCTCGGCGCCCCGTTGGAGGCGATCTTCGAGTGGCGGCCAAGAAATTTCTCCTCAGCCGTTCGTGGAGGAGGAAAGTGCAGGTCAGCGGGGTGCTGGGGGGTGTCGGGTGATTTTGTCCACAGCGTCGTCCCCCGGTCTGTGCACAGCTTCGGGCGACTTACCCACAGCATTGGCTCCGTCGTCCACATGTCATCCACACAGCCTGTGGATAACAAGATTGGCTGACGCCGCCCGCGGCCCTACCGTTGGGCGTTGCCCGACGCGCCGAGCGCCGATCCGGGTGTCCCAAATGTCAGAGCCGTGTCGTAGAAAGAGTGACATGGCGAGGTCCGCGTTGCGGACGGGAGGAGGCGGCCCGGTGAGCATGCCCGAGCCCATGGACGACCCCTGGGCCGACAGCGGTCCCAGTGACCGTCTGCCCACCCGTTCGCGCCGCAGCGGCGAGGGCCGCGGCCGCGGGGACGAAGACCGCGACCGGGGCCGCGAAGGCGGCTCCTGGGACGGCGGGGGCGGCGGCTTCGAGCGCGTTCCGCCCCAGGACCTGGACGCCGAGCAGTCCGTGCTGGGCGGCATGCTGCTGTCCAAGGACGCGATCGCCGACGTGGTCGAGGTCCTCAAGGGCCACGACTTCTACCGCCCGTCGCACGAGACGATCTACCAGGCCATCCTCGACCTGTACGCGAAGGGCGAGCCGGCCGACCCCATCACCGTCGGCGCCGAACTCACCCGGCGCGGCGAGATCAGCAAGGTCGGCGGGGCCTCGTACCTGCACACCCTGGTGCAGTCCGTGCCCACGGCGGCGAACGCCGAGTACTACGCGGAGATCGTCCACGAGAGGGCCGTCCTGCGCCGCCTCGTCGCGGCCGGTACGAAGATCACACAGATGGGGTACGCGGCGGACGGCGACGTCGACGAGATCGTCAACAGTGCCCAGGCCGAGATCTACGCCGTCACCGAGCAGCGGACCTCCGAGGACTACCTGCCCCTGGGCGACATCATGGAGGGCGCGCTCGACGAGATCGAGGCCATCGGGTCGCGCTCCGGCCAGATGTCCGGTGTGCCGACCGGCTTCACCGACCTGGACTCCCTGACCAACGGCCTGCACCCCGGCCAGATGATCGTCATCGCCGCCCGTCCCGCCATGGGCAAGTCGACGCTCGCGCTGGACTTCGCCCGCGCCTGCTCCATCAAGAGCAACCTGCCGAGCGTCATCTTCTCCCTCGAAATGGGCCGCAACGAGATCGCCATGCGCCTGCTCTCGGCGGAGGCCCGGGTGGCGCTGCACCACATGCGCTCCGGGACCATGACCGACGACGACTGGACGCGGCTCGCCCGCCGGATGCCCGACGTCTCGGCCGCCCCGCTCTACATCGACGACTCCCCGAACCTGTCGATGATGGAGATCCGCGCCAAGTGCCGCCGGCTCAAGCAGCGCAACGACCTCTCGCTCGTCGTCATCGACTACCTCCAGCTGATGCAGTCGGGCGGTTCGCGCCGTCCCGAGAGCCGTCAGCAGGAGGTCTCCGACATGTCCCGAAACCTCAAGCTCCTGGCCAAGGAGCTGGAGGTGCCGGTGATCGCGCTCTCCCAGCTGAACCGTGGCCCCGAGCAGCGCACCGACAAGAAGCCGATGGTCTCCGACCTGCGTGAGTCCGGCTCCATCGAGCAGGACGCCGACATGGTGATCCTGCTGCACCGCGAGGACGCGTACGAGAAGGAGTCCCCCCGCGCGGGCGAGGCGGACCTGATCGTCGCCAAGCACCGAAACGGTCCGACGGCCACCATCACCGTCGCCTTCCAGGGCCACTACTCGCGGTTCGTGGACATGGCCAACACGTAGCGGGATCAGGAGCGTCTCCGGGCCGGTCCGGTCCGACCCGGCGGGCTGGCTGCGCCCGGTCCCGGCCACGGTCCTGAGGGACCGGTGGGAGGGCCCCGGGAAGGGGACGGGCCGACGGGGTGCTAAGACGTGTGCATGGACGCACTCTCTGACGCACTCTCCGAAGACCTGCACCTCCTGCCCTCCACCCGGCGCGCGCTGAGCCACCGGATCGCCGTCGCGCAGAGCGAGGGCCGGGCCCCGTCCGTGGTGGCGGCCGTCGTACGCGGCGGGGAGGTGGTCTGGGAGGGGTCGCGGACCTCCGTCGACGGCCACGGCCCCGACGGGGACGTCCAGTACCGGGTCGGGTCGATCACCAAGACGTTCACGGCCGTCCTGGTGATGCGGCTGCGGGACGAGGGGCTGCTCGCGCTCTCGGACCCGCTGGGCAAGCACCTGCCCGGCACCGGCGCCGACGAGGTGACCATCGCCCAGCTCCTGGCCCACAGCGCGGGCCTGGCCGCGGAGACGCCCGGCGAATGGTGGGAGCGCACCCCCGGCGCACAGCGCCCCGGGCTGGCCGACGTGCTGGGTGAGGAGCCGTTCAAGCACGCCCCGGGCATCCGGCACCACTACTCCAACCCGGGGTACACCCTGCTGGGTTCGCTCGTCGAGGCGCTCCGCGGCAAGCCGTGGGAGGACGTGATGCGCGCCGAGGTGCTGGAGCCGCTGGGGCTGCACCGTACGAGCACGCAGCCGCAGGCCCCGCACGCGGGCGGCTGGGCGGTGCACCCCTGGGCGGACGTGATGATGCCCGAACCGGCCGAGGACCTGGGGCTGATGGCTCCGGCCGGCCAGCTGTGGTCCACGACCCGGGACCTGGCGCGGTTCGCGGACCTGCTGACGCGCGGCGACGACCGGGTGCTGAGCGCCGCGAGCGTGCGGGAGATGCGTACCTCGGCGACGCCCCCGGAGCCCGGGATCGCCGACTTCGGCTACGGGCTGGGGCTGCAGCTGTCGGACCAGCGCGGGCGGCGGCTCGTCGGACACAGCGGTTCGCTGCCCGGATTCGTCGCGGGCCTGTGGCTGAGCGAGGCGGACGACGTGGCGGCGGTGGTCCTGGCGAACTGCACGTCGGGGCTGCCGGCCGCGACCGTGGCCGCCGAGCTCCTCGGCATCGTGGCGGACGCCGAGCCCCGGTTCCCCGCGCCCTGGCGGCCGTTCAAGGAGGCCGACCGGGTCCCGCTGGAGCTCTGCGGCGTCTGGTACTGGGGCACCGCGCCCTACGCGCTGCGGCTGAGGTCGGACGGGTCGCTGGAACTGGGCCCGGTGGGCGCGCTGGGGCGCTCGGCCCGGTTCCGCAGCGGACCCGAGGGCACGTGGACGGGCCTGACGGGCTACTACGCGGGCGAGACCCTGCGTGCCGTACGGCGGGAGGACGGCTCCGTGAGCCACCTGGACCTGGCCTCGTTCGTCTTCACGCGCGAGCCCTACGACCCCCAGGCCCCGGTGCCGGGCGGCGTGGACCCGCAGGGCTGGCGCGGCATCGGCTGAGGCCCCCGGCCGTGTCCTCCGGGGTCCCGGGTCAGGAGACGAGCTCACGCTCCAGCGGGGTGCGGAAGCGCGGGGTGATCCGGGCGTCGCCCACCCAGGCGGCCAGCCGCGCGGCCTCGGCCCCGATCGCCTCCTCGGCGGCGCGGCCGGGGCTGCCCAGCAGCCGCCAGACCACCTCTCCGTCGGGGCGCTGGGCCCAGCCGCCGACGATCTCGCCGTTCCACCAGACGGTCGGACCGATGTTGCCCGCGTAGTCGAAGAGGGCGGGCCGGTGGGCCGGGTCGAGGTGGAACCCGCGGTCGGCCCAGCCCATGCCGCTGGGGTCGAGTGCCGGGAGCAGCGCCGCCCATGGCTCCGGGGCGGGTTCGGGCGCCGTGTCACCGGGGCAGACGAGCGCCGTGCCGCCGTCGTCGAGCCGGACCTGCTCGGGTCCCACGGCGGCCAGGGCCTTGCGCACGTCGGTGAGGGTCCAGCCGGTCCACCACTTGAGGTCGGCCTCGGTGGCCGGGCCGTAGGCGTACAGCCAGCGCCGGGCGATCTCGGCCCGGGCCTCGGCGGCGGGAACGGCGGGCCACGGCTGCGTGTGCACCCACCGGAACTGGCTGGAGGTCCACGAGCCGCGCGGCCGGTCCCGGCGGATCCGGCCGTCCGCGGCGAGGAGGCGGATCACACGGGTGGCGACGCCCGTCTCGGCCTCGTACTTCTTGCCCCGGCTGATGGTGATCTTCTGCCGGAGTGCGGGCACCGCCGCGGACAGCTGGGACCCGGTCGAGGCGCCCCGGGCGTCGAGGGCGTCGAGCGCGGCGGCCTCGGCGTGCGCCAGCCAGTCGGCGTCCAGGCCCTGGCCGTCCTCTGCGAGGTGCTTGAGCAGGGTCCGGCGTTCCTTCACCGCGATCGCGCGGGCGGTGGAGGAGTCGACGTAGGGGGCGAGTCCCGTGGACACGGCGAACAGCGTGTTGCGCATGCTGAGCATCCGGACGACGCTCACGTCCTCGTACAGGGCGCGCTCGATCGTCGCGGGGCCGTCGCTCCCGGCCAGGCGGGCGCGCGCGGAGAGGTAGACGGTCGCCGCGTCCGTGGCGTGCAGGGCGACGACCGCGTCCGCGGCCTCGCCGAGGGTGGCGGCGCGGGCCGAGGGGGCCAGGCGGTGCCGGCGGCCGAGCCGGTTGCGGCGGTCGGCGGTGGTGACGAGGGGCAGGCCGGTGCTCATCCTCCCGATCGTAGGCCGGGCCGACGACAGCGGCCCGGCCCCCGGCGGGCCCGGTCAGAGCTGGAGCTTGAACCCCACGTGGGAGGCGGTGAAGCCGAGGCGTTCGTAGAAGCGGTGCGCGTCGGTGCGGGTGGAGTCCGAGGTGAGCTGGACCAGTTGGCAGTTCTCCTGGCGCGACCGGTCGATGGCCCACTCGATGAACCGGGTGCCCAGGCCGGCGCCGCGTTCGTCGGCGTGGACCCGGACCCCCTCGATGATCGAGCGGGTGGAGCCCTTGCGGGACAGGCCGGGCACGATGGTCAGCTGGAGGGTGCCCACGACGCGCTCGCCGCGCACGGCGACCACGACGTGCTGGTGCGGGTCGTCGGTGATCCGCTTGAGGGCCGCGACGTACGGGGTCAGATCGCCCGGGGACTCGCGGGTGGCGCCGAGCGGGTCGTCGGCCAGCATGGCCACGATGGCGGGCAGATCGGCCTCGGCGGCGGGGCGGATGGCCAGTTCGGGGATCTCGGTCATGGCGGGCTGTCCTTCCCTCAGCCGGCGGCGACGGTGAGCGGGGCCCAGCGGCGGGTCCAGTCACCGGGGAGGCCGGGGATGTCTCGGGTCATGACCGCGTTGAAGGCCACGGATTCCAGGCCGCGCTCCTTGAGCCAGGAGACGAGCTCCTCGTGGCGTACGTCCACGTCAGTGCGCAGGGGCCGTTCGGTGGACGCGGCCAGGGCGGTCACCAGGGCCTGCGCGGTGGCGGTGTCCCGGGCGATGAGCGGGCCGACGACATGGGTCTCCATGTTGGGCCAGATGGCGGCGTAGCCGATGAGGGCGCCGGAGGCGTCCTCGGCCACGAGCAGCCTGTCCGTGAAGGCCGGCAGGCGCGTGATCATATGGGTCCGGTCGGTGCCGAACACCTCCGTGTCCAGCCGGATGATCGCGTGCAGGTCCTCGCCGGTGGCCGGCCGGACCGGGACGGCGGCGGAACCGCTCTGCTCGGGGAGGAAGGCGCCCCGGAGCATCTCCGCCCGGCCGGTGGTGTCGAAGCCGAGCTCCTCGTAGAGCGGGCGGCCGTACGGGGTGGCGTGGAGGGTGAGCGGGACCCCGGCGAGGAGGTCGTCGCAGACGTACTGCATGAGCCGGCGGCCCAGGCCCTGGCGGGCGAACCGCTCGGCGACGAGGACCATCCCGATGGCGGCGAGGTCCGGCTTGGCCAGGGTGTCCCCGTAGCCGGTGACGACACAGGCCGCGGCCAGTCCCCGGCCGTCGGGCGCGTCGACGCCGTATCCGGTTCCGGCGGTGAGGAGCAGCCCCCACTTGTGGTCCTCGCGCGGCCAGCCGCGGTCCTGGGAGAGGTCGGCGCAGTGACGGAGATCGTCCAGGGTCAGCGCGCGGATCGGCAGATCGGTGAGCAGAGGTGGTGTCACCGGCCCAGAGTGGATCATCGGCGCGCGGGGCGTCCAGGGGATTCCGGGATCCGGTCGGTCGATGTTTCTCCCCCAGCTACCGCTGGGAGGTGCCCCCAGTGAAACGGGTCGACGTTTCACGTGAAACATGATGCTTCGCGCCGAACGCAGCGGTTAGCCTCGACGGCTATGACGCTGCTGCACCTGTTCGACCTCGACGGAACCCTGATCCACGGCTCGGCCGCCCCGGTCGAGATCTCCCGGCAGCTCGGTGTGGAGTCCGAGATCGCGGAGCTGGAGAGGGCCTTCGGCGCCCGGGAGATCGGCCCGCAGGAGTTCTCGGTGGCGGCGCGCGCCCTGTGGGCGGACCTGACGCCCGCGCAGGTCCGGGCGGCCTTCGACGGGGCCCCGTGGCTGACGGGGATCCGGGACGTCTGGCGGGAGATCCGGGAACGGGGGGACTACTGCGCGGTGATCTCCCTGTCCCCCTCGTTCTTCGTCGAACTGCTGCTGGAGTGGGGCGCGCACGCCGCTCACGGCTCGGTCTTTCCGGCGGTGCCCTTCACCCGGCCCGTCGACGTGACGGGGATCCTGACACCCGAGGGCAAGCTGCGGGTCGCGGACCGGCTGTGCGAGCGGTTCGCGGTGACCCGGGCCGACTGCGTCGCGTACGGGGACTCGATGACCGACGCGTTCCTCTTCGAGGCGCTTCCGAGGTCGGTGGCGGTGAACGCGCGCCCGCATCTGGCGGCGCGCGCAACCCACGTCTACGAGGGCCTCGACCTCAGGGAGGCATACCAGCTCCTGGGGTAGACGCGCCCGGGAGTCGGAGCATCTTAAGGGGATAGTGGGTTCGAAACGCGGTTTTTCTCCATTCCCCCGCAGCACTCTCGGTCGGCTGGCACGCTGTGAAACCCGGAACCACGGATTCGACGCCGTGGCGTGTGAGACCCGACCGAGATGCTCGAAGCGAGGCACCGCATGGACCTTCCGCCCACCAGATCGGCGAGACCGACGGGCTGGATACCTTCCGGGGGCGGTGCGACCGAACCCTCCCCGGACGCCGTCCTCATCCGCCGGACCCTTGCCGAGATCGCACCCGTCGCCGACAAGGTGGCCTCGTACTTCTACGCCCTGGTCTTCACAGGGCATCCGGAGGTGCGGGAGATGTTCCCCGCGGCCATGGACGCCCAGCGCGACCGGCTGCTGAAGGCGCTGCTGACCGCCGCCGAGCACATCGACGACCCGGCGGTGCTCACCCCCTACCTGCGCCGGCTCGGCACCGGGCACCGCAAGTACGGCACCATGGCCGCGCACTATCCGGTGGTCGGGGAGGCGCTGATCGGGGCGCTGGCCCGGTACGCGGAGCTGACCTGGGGACCGGAGACCGAGGCCGCCTGGGTGCGCGCGTACACCGCGATCTCGCAGACGATGATCGACGCCGCGGCGGAGGACGAGACGAGGGCGCCGGCGTGGTGGCACGCCGAGGTGGTCTCGCACGATCTGCGCACCTCGGACATCGCCGTTCTGACCGTCCGTCCCGACCAGCCGTACCCGTTCCTCGCGGGCCAGTACACGAGCCTGGAGACCCCGTGGTGGCCACGGGTCTGGCGGCACTACTCCTTCGCCTCGGCGCCGCGCGCCGACGGGCTGCTGTCCTTCCACGTCAAGGCCGTGCCGGCCGGCTGGGTCTCCAACGCCCTGGTACGGCACGCCCGCCCGGGCGACGTCCTGCGGCTGGGCCCTCCGGCCGGGTCGATGGTGGTGGACCACAGCACGGACAACGGGATGCTGTGCCTGGGCGGGGGAACCGGCATCGCGCCGATCAAGGCGCTGATCGAGGACGTGGCCGAGCACGGTGAGCGGCGGCCGGTGGAAGTCTTCTTCGGGGCGCGCAGCGACAACGACCTCTACGACAAGGACACCCTGCTGGGCCTGCAGCGCTCCCACCCGTGGCTGTCGGTCCGCCCGGTGATCGGGGAGGGGATGGCGGGGCAGCTGCCGCACGCGGTGGGCGAGCACGGGCCCTGGAGCTCGTACGACGCCTTCATCTCGGGGCCGCCGGCGATGATCCGCAGCGGTGTGGACGAGCTCAAGCGGATCGGGATCCCCGGGGAGCGCATCCGCTACGACGCCCTTGAGGAGCTGGCGGGCGTGGCCGGCTGAGACCGGCTTGGGCCCGCCCGCCCCGGTGTGCTCAGCCCAGGTCGGGGGCGTGCATGGCGCGCACCCCCTCGATGTTGCCGTCGAGGTAGTGGCGCAGCGAGAGCGGGACGAGGTGGACCGCGGCGATGCCGACGCGGCTGAAGGGCACGCGGACGATCTCGTACTCGCCCTGGGGGTCGTCGACTTCGGGGCCGTGCCGTCGGCCCGGGTCCATCGATTCGAGGTGGCAGACGAAGAAGTGCTGCACCTTCACCCCGGTCACTCCCCCGGAGGCGATGTGCTCGACGGTGTCGACGAAACAGGGCACCACATCGGTGATCTTGGCGCCGAGCTCCTCGTCGAGTTCTCTGTGGAGGGCTTCGACGACGGTGGCGTCGGAGGGCTCCACGCCGCCGCCCGGGGTGAGCCAGTACGGATCGACGCCGGGCTTGGTGCGCTTGATGAGGATCAGGTCGTCACCGTCGAGCAGGATCGCGCGAGCGGTGCGTTTGACCACGGGACGTTCGGTCATGGGAGAAGAGTGGCCCGCGTCCGGGCATCTGAAACGCGCCGTCGTCCGAAACACGAGGGGCTCACCAGTGCGCCGCGGCGCGCAGCAGGCGGTCGTGGGCGCGGGCTAGGTGGGCGAGGGCCAGGCTGCCGGTCCGTACGACGAGGAACCAGGTGCGCAGCGGGGGCACGGCGGGCTCCAGCAGGGCGACGACCTGGCCGCGGTCGAGGGCGTCCTGGCACAGGTAGCGGGGCAGGACGGCGAGGCCGGCGCCCGCCCGGACGCACTCCAGCACGGCCCGCAGGTCGGGCGCCACGACCGTGGCGGTGGTGTCGGCCACCGAGCCGGGCACGGAATCGAACACGGCGGCCCAGTAGCGGGAGACCAGCGGCAGGCTCTCGTGGACCTCGACGACGGGGATCCCGTCGAGGGCCTCGGGGCCCTTGGTGAGCGGTTCGCCCGGGCCGGCGAGGGCTGCCCAGTAGGGCGCGGCCACCAGCACCTGTTCCTCGTCACAGAGGGCGTCGGCCGTGAACGGTCCGCCGCGCGGCCGGGAGGTGGTGACGACCAGGTCGTGCTGTCCGGCGGCGAGCCCGGCGAGGTTCTCCTGCGTGTCGGCCGCGAAGACCGTGCGCAGGGTCTGCCCGTGGCCGACGAGGGGTGCGAGGGCGGGGAGCACCCGCAGGCTCAGGAACTCGGGCGGCCCGGCGAGGTGCAGGGTGCGCAGGGCTCCGGCGGCCTGCCGCTCGGTCTCGGCGATCCGCAGCAGGGCGTCCAGGTGCGGGGCGGCCTTGTGGGCCAGTTCGTCACCGACGGCGGTGGGGGTGACGCCGCGGGCGCGCCGGTGGAACAGGGGACGGCCGAGCTGCCGCTCCAGGGTGCGGATCTGGGAGGTGACGGCGGGCTGGGACAGCCCGAGGAGCGTGGCGGCCCGGGTGAACGAGCCGGCCCGGTGCACGGCGACGAAGGTGCGCAGCAGGGCCAGGTCCATGGCGGCCCCTCTCAGTGGGGGCCTTCAACTATAAATATGCCGATAGGTTCCTGTCGTTACCGTGATTGGACTCTGACGCTGAGTCAACTAGCCTTGACCGCGTGGTTCTTGCGGGCAGGGAACCCGGGCGGTCCGAGCCACCAGGGGGGAGGCTCGGACCGCTGCCCCGCGGCCGGTCAGGCCCCGGAACCAGCGTGATCAAGGGCCCGGAGCACGTCCGCGACCAGGTCCCGGGGGTCCTCGGCGCCGGCGGAGAACCGGATGAAGCCCTCCGGCACGGCGTCGCCGCCCCAGCGTCCGCGCCGCTCCGCGGTGGAGCGCACCCCGCCGAAGCTCGTGGCGTCCTCGACCAGGTGCAGAGCGGTCATGAAACGTTCCGCGTGCGCGCGGTCGGGCAGGGTGAAGGAGACCACCGACCCGAAGCCGCTCATCTGCGCGGCCGCCGTCTTGTGGGAGGGGTCCGAGGGGAGGCCGGGGTAGCGCAGCCCGGTCACCTCGGCGCGGTCGGCCAGTGCCCCGGCGACCGCCAGCGCGTTGGCCCACTGGCGCTCGGCCCGCAACTGGAGGGTGGCCAGGGAGCGGTGGGCCAGCCAGGCCTCCATCGGGCCGGGGACAGCGCCGACGATCTTGCGCCAGCGCCGGATGCCCGCGGCGAGTCCGGGGTCGCGGCAGACGACGTAGCCGAGCAGCAGGTCCCCGTGGCCGGTGAGCCCCTTGGTGCCGCTGGCGACGGAGAAGTCCGCGCCCAGCTCCAGCGGCCGCTGCCCGAGCGGGGTCGCGAGGGTGTTGTCGACGGCGACCAGGGAGCCCGCCGCGTGCGCCGCCTCGACGAGGCGCCGTACGTCGCACACGTCGAGCCCCGGGTTGGAGGGGGTCTCGATCCACAGCAGCCGGGCCCCGTCGAGGGCGGCGAGCTGCGCGTCCCCGCCGGTCGGCGCGGTGCGCACCCGTACCCCGTACGCCTCCAGCTGCTCCCGGACCAGGGGCAGCGCCTGGTAGCCGTCGTCGGGCAGGACGACGGTGTCCCCGGCGCGGGCCTGCGACAGGAGGACGGCGGAGACCGCGGCCATGCCCGAGGCGAAGACGATCGTGTCCACGTCCTGGCGGCCGGGCGCCTCCAGTTCGCCGATCGCTCGTTCCAGCAGGGTCCAGGTGGGGTTGGTGTCGCGGCCGTAGGTGTACGGGCCGGCCACCTCGCCGGGGAGGTGGAAGTGGGCGGCGAAGACGGGTCCGGGCAGCGGCGGCTCGTTCTTGACGGGTTCGGGCAGCCCGGCGCGCACGGCCCGGGTCCCCTCGCCGTACCGGACCGATGCGTCCGCTTCGCCCGCGGGGTGTCCGTTCACGGGGCTCACTCAGTCCTTGTCGGGCAGGACCAGGTTCAGGGCCCAGGAGACGATGGAGATGATCAGCCCGCCGAGGACGGCGGTCCAGAAGCCGTCGACGTGGAAGCTGAGGTCGACCTGCTTGGCGACCCAGGAGGTCAGCAGCAGCATCAGGGCGTTCACCACGAGGGTGAAAAGGCCCAGGGTCAGGATGAAGAGCGGGAACGAGAGCAGCTTCACCACGGGCTTGACGATCAGGTTGACCAGGCCGAACACGAGCGCGACCAGGATCAGTGTCAGGGTGCGGCGCCCGAGGCTGCTGCCGTCGTCGAGCGTGATGCCGGAGAGCAGCCAGATGGCGACGGCCAGGGCCCCCGCATTGGCGAGCGTCTTGACTACGAAATTCGTCATGTGTCTGATCGTGGCAGAGAACACTCGGCTCGGGCATCAGCAGATCAGCGGATCCCGGGGCACCACTGGGCAAGGGCAAGGGGCACAGCGAACATGAAGGCCTTCCGGCTGGACGAGCTCGAAGCGGAGCGGGCCGCCAACGACGGCGCCTACCTGCAGTTCCTGCGTGAGCGGAACATGTCGGTCGGGCTCTACTCGCTCGACGCGGGGCAGAGCGACCCGCAGCAGCCGCACCGCCAGGACGAGGTGTACTTCGTGGTGAGCGGCCGCGCCTCGATCACGGTCGGGGAGGAGACGACGACGGTGGCCAACGGCAGCGTGGTCTACGTCCCGGCGGGAGTGCCGCACAAGTTCCACCACATCACCGAGCCCCTGAAGGTGATGGTCGTCTTCTCCCCGCCGGAGGCCTGAGGACCCCGGAGCCCTGAGGGTCGGCCCCCCGGTCCCCCTAGGGGGAGGGTCAGGGGCTTCCGGGGGCTCGTGGACCCCCGGCCCGTTCTTCCGCCTCCTAAGCTCGAAACCAAGGAAGACGCCGGGGAAACGGGCGCGGACGAGGAAGAGGTAGGGACATGGACGGGATCCGAGCGATGTTCGCGGGCACGCCGTGGTGGGTCAAGTGGGTCGCCGTTCCGCTGCTGGCACTCTTCGTCTTCGGCGGCATCATCACCACGATCATCGGCACGCTGATCGGTTTCGCCTTCAAGGTGCTGCTGTTCGCGGCCCTCGTCGGCGGCCTGGTCTTCGTGGTCAAGAAGTTCACGGGCAACGGCGCGAAGAGCTCCACCGACGGCTGGTAGGCCGCCGCGCCCGAGGGGCACGGACATTGCGCCAGGCGGGCGAACATGGCCCCCCAAACCCCTCACCCTGCGGCAATCGGTGGATAGGCTGGCAATCCGTGCCGTTCCCTGGGCGCCGGCGGGCCCCCGGGCCCGCCGCCACGCCTGGGGGGTGAGCTTTGTCTCCGGTCCACAATGCCGGTGTGCCGACGCTGATCGGATCGGTGCAGAGGGCTCTCAGGCTGCTGGAAGCGGCGGCCTCCCATAGTGGGGGAGCCCCGGCGAAACAGCTGGCGCGCGAGGCCGGGCTCCCGCTCCCCACCGCGTACCACCTGCTGCGCACCCTGACGCACGAGGGCTATCTGCGCCGGGAGGGCGGGGTGTTCCTCCTCGGCGACGCCGCCGCCCGGTTGGGGCACGGGGGACTTCAGCAGAAACGTCGCAGCATGATCCTCGACTCGCTCGCGCACTTCCGCGACGTGGTCGGGGCCCCCGTCTACTTCGCGGTCTACCGCGAGGGTGAGATCGAGGTCGTGGGTGTCTCGGACACCCCGGCGAACCCCGCCTGCGAGGAATGGGCCGACTTCCGCGCCACCGCCCACGCGCACGCCATCGGCCAGTGCCTGCTGGGGCAGTTGGACGAGAAGACGCGCAGGGACCACTACGACCGCCACCCGGTCGAGAGCATCACGCCCTACACGGTGCGGGACATGCACGCCCTGGAAGAGCGGATCGGCGCCCTGGAGCGGATGCAGCCGGTGATCGAACGTCAGGAGTACGCCCTGGGCACGGTGTGCGCGGCCATCCCGATCACCGCCGGCGACACCGCCGCGACGATGGCCATTTCTCTACCTGTGCACCAGGAATCTCGCTTGCTGTGTGTAGTCGATCGACTACGGAGTGAAGTAGGCGCGCTGTTGAGCACCCTCTCCTTCTCTATCAGTATCTGAAAACTCACTCCTTGTGATCTGCTTGCGCTTCCACCACCCTTGTCAAGAGGGCCCTGGGGGATCATTCCTGGCCACTTCCACTACAGCGGGGTAGGCAATGCGCGAGTCGGTACAGGCAGAGGTCATGATGAGCTTCCTCGTTTCCGAGGAGCTCGCGTTCCGGATCCCGGTGGAACTCCGGTACGACGCCCGTGACCCCTATGCCGTACGCCTGACCTTCCACCTTCCCGGAGACGCCCCGGTGACCTGGGCGTTCGGCCGGGAGCTGCTCCTCGACGGCATCAACAGGCCGTGCGGCGACGGCGATGTGCACATCGCCCCGACCGAGCCGGGAGAGCTCTCCGACGTCCACATCCGCCTCCAGGTCGGCGGCGACCGGGCCCTCTTCCGGGCCGGCGCGGCCCCGCTCGTCGCGTTCCTCGACCGGACCGACCGGCTCGTTCCGCTCGGTCAGGAGCGCAGCCTCGGCGACTTCGAGGAGACCCTCGACGAGGAGCTCGGCAGGATCCTCGCCGAGGCGCAGCAGCAGAACGAGCAGAACGCGGGCTGAGCGGCTCCGATCCGGAGCCCCTCCTTGCCCCGCCCCGCCCCGTCAGCGCTTGCGCCGCCGGCCCCGGCCGCCGCGGGCCGGCGCCGCGGCGGCGGCGGGGCCGGGCCGGTCCGCGGAGACCACCAGAGCGGCCAGCGCCGTGGTCACGGGCACCGAGGCCACGAGTCCGATCGAGCCCACGAGGGTCCGTACGATCTCCTCCGCCACCAGCTCGCTGTTGGCCACGGTCCCCATACTGCTGTTCGCGATGGAGAACAGGAGGAGCAGGGGCAAAGCCGCGCCCGCGTAGGCCAGTACGAGCGTGTTGACGACGGACGCGATGTGGTCGCGTCCGATCCGGATGGCGGCCCGGTACAGGGCGCGCGGGCCCATGTCGGGGTCGGCCTGGTGGAGTTCCCAGACGGCCGAGGTCTGAGTGACGGTCACGTCGTCGAGTACGCCGAGCGATCCGATGATCACGCCTGCGAGCAGCAAACCGCTCATGTCGATGTCCGGGTAGAGCCCGTGGATCAGGCCGGTGTTGTCGTCTGTGTTCCCGCTCAGGAAGGCCCAGCCGATGAACAGTGAGCCCAGCAGGCCGATCAGCAGCAGCGAGACCAGGGTGCCGAGCACGGCGACCGAGGTGCGCGCGGTCAGTCCGTGGCACATGTAGAGCGCGATCAGCATGATCGCGCTGGCCCCGACGACCGCGACGACCAGGGGATTCGAACCCTGCAGGATCGCCGGGAGGATGAAGAGGGTCAGCACCCCGAAGCTGACCACGAGGGCGATGAGCGCGAACAGCCCGCGCATCCGGCCGACGACCACCACCGCGACCGCGAAGATCCCCGCGAGCAGGGCCACCGGGAACTTCCGGTTCAGGTCGATCACGGAGTACTGGAGGTCGCGCGGAGCGTCCGGCGCGAAGGCGACCACCACCTCCTGGTCCCTCTCCAGCTGCCGTGGCGCACCCGGCTGGACGATCTCGAAGAAGACGCGGCCCTTCTCCGGCCCGGTGGTGACCTCGACGGTGGCCCTCTTGCACGCGCCGGTCTGCCCCGGCCGCGCCTCGCGCCCCTCGGGGGTGGAGGTGCCGCCGGTCGGCGGTGCCTGGGCGGCGTTCACCGCCTTGCAGTCGACCTCCGAGAGGGCGACGACCCGGCCCTGCTGGGTCTGGCGGTCGAAGCCCACCCCGGTGCGCTCGTGCGCCGGGGCGCCGCCGGGCCACAGCACCACCAGGCCGACGAACACGGCGACGGCGAAGGGGATCAGGACGGCGGAAATCACCTTGCGCAGGTGCTTGGAGACCGGGGCCGCCGGCCCGTGGCCGTGCCCATGGCCGTGGCCATGCCCGTGGCTGTGGGAGGGACCCTGTGGAACGCCGGCCGCGTGCCCGTGGGCCGCGTGATCGTGACCGGTGTGGCCGAAGGGCTCTGTGGGCTCGTTGGGGGGCTGCGGCGAGGTCGTCACCGGCAGATCATCGCAACAGATGAGGGGGCCCACTATTCAGCACGCCACAGATGACGCTAGCGTGGGGGCTACTTTGCACAACGCGGGAGCTCGGAGCACCGGGCTGAGAGGGCGCTGATCACCGTACGCGCAGGAGATTGCGTACGGGAGGAGGCTGCGTCGACCGCCGAACCTGTTACCGGGTAATGCCGGCGTAGGGAGATCAGGTCTCATGACCATTCAGGACGCACGCACGCCTGCCGCCGGCCAGAACGCCGACGGCCAGACCGAGCGCCAGCCCGGCTGGCACAAGGGATACCTGGCGGGTTCCCGCCCGGACATCCGGGTGCCGGTCCGCCAGGTCCACCTCACCAACGGCAAGGACGTCACGCTCTACGACACGTCCGGTCCGTACACCGACCCGCAGATCGAGACCGACGTACGCCGCGGCCTGCCGCCGCTGCGCGAGAACTGGATCATCGGCCGCGGTGACACCGAGGAGTACGCGGGTCGCCCCGTCCGCCCCGAGGACGACGGCATCAAGCACACCTCGCCCCGCGGCGGCCTCAAGAACCTCGACGCGGTCTTCCCCGGCCGCCCGCGCCTGCCGCGCCGGGGCCGTGGCGGCCAGGCCGTCACGCAGCTCGCGTACGCCCGCCGGGGCGAGATCACCCCGGAGATGGAGTACGTCGCGATCCGCGAGAACGTCTCCCCCGAGGTCGTCCGCGAGGAGATCGCCGCGGGCCGCGCGGTGCTTCCGGCCAACGTGAACCACCCGGAGATCGAGCCGATGATCATCGGCAAGAGGTTCCTGGTGAAGGTCAACGCCAACATCGGCAACTCGGCCGTCACCTCCTCCATCGAGGAGGAGGTCGACAAGATGACCTGGGCCACCAAGTGGGGCGCCGACACGGTCATGGACCTCTCGACCGGCCGCAACATCCACACCACGCGTGAGTGGGTCCTGCGCAACTCCCCCGTACCGATCGGCACCGTGCCGCTCTACCAGGCGCTGGAGAAGGTCGACGGCCGTGCCGAGGACCTGACCTGGGAGATCTACAAGGACACCGTCATCGAGCAGGCCGAGCAGGGCGTCGACTACATGACGGTCCACGCCGGCGTGCTGCTCCCGTACGTGCCGCTGACGGCCCGCCGCAAGACCGGCATCGTCTCGCGCGGCGGCTCGATCATGGCCGCGTGGTGCCTGGCGCACCACAAGGAGAACTTCCTCTACACGAACTTCGAGGAGCTCTGCGAGATCCTCGCGGCGTACGACGTCACCTACTCGCTGGGTGACGGCCTGCGCCCCGGCTCCATCGCCGACGCCAACGACGCGGCGCAGTTCGCGGAGCTGAAGACGCTGGGCGAGCTCAACACGATCGCCAAGCGGCACAACGTGCAGACGATGATCGAGGGCCCGGGCCACGTCCCGATGCACAAGATCAAGGAGAACATCGACCTCCAGCAGGAGATCTGCGAGGAGGCGCCGTTCTACACGCTCGGCCCGCTGACCACGGACGTCGCTCCCGCGTACGACCACATCACCTCCGGCATCGGCGCCGCGATGATCGCCTGGTGGGGCACCGCGATGCTCTGCTACGTGACGCCCAAGGAGCACCTGGGCCTGCCCAACCGGGACGACGTGAAGACCGGCGTCATCACGTACAAGATCGCTGCCCACGCGGCGGACCTGGCGAAGGGCCACCCGGGCGCCCAGGAGTGGGACGACGCCCTGTCGGACGCGCGGTTCGAGTTCCGCTGGGAGGACCAGTTCAACCTGGCCCTCGACCCGGACACGGCCCGTGAGTTCCACGACGAGACGCTCCCGGCCGAGCCGGCCAAGACCGCCCACTTCTGCTCCATGTGCGGTCCGAAGTTCTGCTCGATGAAGATCTCCCAGGACATCCGCCGTGAGCACGGCGGCGACCTGAAGGCCGAGGAGATCGAGGCGGGCATGGCGGAGAAGTCCGCCGAGTTCGCCGCGTCCGGGAACCGCGTCTACCTGCCGCTGGCGGACTGAGCCGGCCGGAGGGACCGGCCCGAGACCTCATGGGGGGAGTCGCGGGCCGGTCCTGACGGGCTGCCGGAAAGGTCTTGCGTTGAAGTGCACTCCAGCTCCTAGAGTGCGGCCGCATGACCATGCGATACCGGAATTTGGGCGGGACCGGCATAGAGGTGAGTGCCCACTGCCTCGGCACGATGATGTTCGGGGCGGTGGGTAACCCGGACCACGAGGACTGCGCGCGGATCATCCACGCCGCGCTCGATCAGGGCATCAACTTCGTGGACACCGCGGACATGTACTCCGCGGGCGAGTCCGAGGTGATCGTCGGCAAGGCGCTCAAGGGGCGGCGTGACGACGTCGTGCTCGCCACCAAGGTCCACTTCCAGATGGGGGAGGGCCGCAACCGCAGCGGGAACTCGCGGCGTTGGATCGTCCGCGCCGTCGAGGACAGCCTGCGCCGGCTGGACACGGACTGGATCGACCTCTACCAGGTGCACCGGCCCGACCATTCGACCGATGTCGAGGAGACGCTGTCCGTCCTCGGCGACCTCGTCCGCGCCGGAAAGATCCGCGCCTTCGGGTGCTCGACCTTCCCCGCCGAGGAACTGGCCGAGGCCCACCACGTCGCCGAGCGCCGGGCTCTCCCCCGGTTCCGGACCGAGCAGCCGCCGTACTCGATCCTCGCGCGCGGCATCGAGGCCGACGTACTGCCGGTCGCCCGGCGGTACGGGATGGGCGTGCTGACCTGGAGCCCCCTGGCCTCGGGCTTCCTGAGCGGGAAGTACCGGCTCGGCGGGCCGGTCGACCTGACCTCGGGGCGGGCCAAGCTGACCCCGGCCCGCTTCGACCCGGCCATCCCGGGCAACGTGGCCAAGCTGGAGGCGGTGGAGAAGCTCGTCGAGATCGCCGACGATCTCGGCTGCACCCTGCCGGAGCTGGCCGTGGCGTTCCCCGTCGCGCATCCGGCGGTCACCTCGGTGATCATCGGCCCGCGCACCATGGAGCAGTTCGAATCGCTGGTGAAGGGGGCCGGGCTGGTCCTCGACGACGAGGCGCTCGACCGGATCGACGCGGTCGTGCCGCCGGGTACGAATCTCTACCACCCGGACGGTGTCTGGCTCCCGCCGGCCCTCACGGACGCCACCCAGCGGCGGCGCCCGCTCGGAGAACGGGCCGCGGGCTAGGTCGGCGTCGGGCGGGATGTTTCACGTGAAACGCCGGGGGTGTTTCACGTGAAACATCGGACGGTGGGTGGTCAGGTCCTCACCAGGTCCCGCGAGCCCAGCTTGCTCCGCGCGAAATCCAGGTTCCCGGAGACGCGCTCGCGGTGTTCGTCGGGCAATTTGCCCTCACTCAGCAGACGCTCACAGCACTCCAGGGACTCCCGGTACTCGCCGATCCAGTAGGCGGCGATGGCGAGCTCGTCGAGGGCCCGCCACTCGTGCCAGGCGTACTCCACGAACAGGATGTCCTCGGGGTAGGGGATGCCGGCTGCCGTCTTGGCGAACATGTAGGCCAGCGGCCAGCGCCGCTCCACCCGGCAGATGCCGGCGAGGTCCCCGATCGCCTCGGCGCGTGAGGGCCGGCTCTCGTACGCGCGGAGGTAGCGGTTCATCACCTCGGCCGCCGGCCGGCCCAGGGTCGCGGCGGCCCGTGCGGCGTAGACCTGGGCCAGGTATGTCTCCTCGTAGAAGCCGACCATGCCCGCCCGGCGGTCGTAGGCGGCGAGGGACTTCTCCGGCTCTCCCGCGTCACGCCAGCTCTGGCCGAGGTAGAACATGTAGCGGGAGTTCTCGGGTTCCTTGATGAGCCCCTGTTCGAGGACTGCCGCGTCGCGCAGGTACTTCTGCCGCTGGCCGCCCTCCCGGAGGCGGGCTCCGCCTCCGATGCTGAGGATGTTGGCTCCTTCGAGCAGCCCGAGGCTGTACTGGGCGCCGCAGTCGATGTACTCGTGGAGCACGCCGACGTACCGCCAGGGCAGCCGGGTGGCGACGAGCGCCGACCGGTAGTGGATGATCGGCCCGTCGTGCAGGGCGATCTGGTATGCGTCGAGGGTCAGTTCGGGCATCCGGAACCCGGGCTTTACCTCCATCGCGTCGTCGGCATCGATGAACAGCAGGTAGTCGGCGCTGGAGCGGGCGAGTTCGATCGCCTCGGTCCGGCTGCCGTCGAACCCCTTCCAGGGGCGCTCGTAGAGGGTGCCGGGGATGTCGCTGAAGCAGTCCCGGATGACGTCCTGGGTGCCGTCCGTCGAGCCGGTGTCCACGATCACCCAGGTGTCGATCAGGGGACGTACCGAGTCGAGGCACTTCCGGATGGTCGGAGCCTCGTTCTTGACGATCATGTTCAGACAGACTGTTGGTTTCACGGGTCCCGTCCGCTGGTGTGGGCCGTACGTTGTGGCGGATGGCCGGGTCGGATGGATCGTCCGGGACTCTAGGGAGCGGGCGCGGCGCGCCGGTGGGCGGCGCGCCGGTGGGCGCGGGGGAATTCGCAGTCGGCAACGGGACCTGGGGTCTGGGACCTGTTCTCGGTGGCCGCTGAAATGATCAGTAAGGCCGCGGTCCGGCGGGGGCAAGCCGACTTGGACCGGTTGGCGGCACTGGGTAGGCCGATCTGCTGATAACGGGGGGCGTGTCCAAGGGGTTGCGTAGGCGATCCATGATCACCGGGGGAAGCTCGACCCCGCGACCGGGACCCGATTGTCCCAATTTGGCCTACTTCCCTCAAGGAGCGCTCTTTGAGTCGTGAGCACCGGCCCAAGGCCATCCTCCTCGGCCCCCTGCCCCGGAGCCGGGCCTGGATGGCGGGAGGCGCCCTGGCCTCGCTCTCCCTCGTGCTGGCAGGCGTCGTCAGTCCTGTCGCCGCCTTATGCGCAGCAGGTCAGACCTGCGGTGACGGCGGCCGGTCCGGCCGCCCGCGGTGGCGGTGACGACTGCGAGGAGGGGTCGCACGACCACGACCACGGCAGGCCGCTGCACGTCCAGCTGCTGGACCGGTACCTCGGTGGCGGTGGCGGTGACGACGACGGCGACGGCCGCGACCACGACCACGACCACGTGCAAGCCCGGTAACGGCGCCACGGGCCCCACCGGCCCGACGGGCCCGACCGGCCCCACGGGTCCGAAGGGTGACACCGGCGCGACGGGGCGACCGGCGCGACGGGTGCGACGGGTGCCACGGGTGCGACCGGTGCCACGGGTGCGACCGGCGGGTGCACGGGCGTCTCCGTGTACAAGCCCAGCGCCACCGAAGAGGTCAAGGGAGTCATCATCGACGGCCAGGCGTGGGCCGGAATCCGCAGCCTCACTCCCACTCCGCCGTCCGACTTCGAGTGGAACGAGCTGTCTGACAACGACGGTTACCCCGCCGGGGCGTGCGGCATCGCGGTCAGCGACCACAACAACATGACCCACGTCGAGGTCGTGGCTCCCGACCCGGACACGGGCCTCACGACGGTCTACGAGACGGACTGCGACGTGGTCCCCGGCGACCTGCCCACCCTGACGTGCGACAACGCCTGGACCAAGGCCCCGCACACCGCATGGGCTGACCCCGGCGGAACGAACGCGGTAACCCAGCACCAACCCACGCGGCCCGGCCCGCCCCCGGACATCAGTCCGGGCGGTGGTCCGGGCCGCCGAAGTCCGGGCTCGTGAAGTCTGGGCTGGAGTAGCCCGGCCTCGGGGCGGGCGTCCCGTCGGACGGGCTGGTGAAGTCGGGCCGGGTGTACCCCAGGTGCGGGATGCGCCCGGCCCCCGGCGTACGGGGCACCGGATAGCCCGTCCCGGCGGTCGGATCGGCCAGCGCGTCGCGCAGGAACGGCATGATCCCCCGCTCCAGCAGCGCGTTGCGCCAGGCCTCCCGGGCCCGCGCGAGCTCCTCGGGTATCGGCACGCTCTCCTCCGCGGCCACCTCCGTGGAGCTGTTGCGGAGGGCCGCCACCAGCAGCGAGATCACCGCGAAGACCAGCGCGACCACGGTGAGCCCGCCGAAGAGCCAACCCGCCGTCAGCATGGTCTGGGCAAAGGCCGGTTCGGGCTCGATCGTCGCCTTCAGGCTGTACCCCACCAGCAGGAAGATCAGCATGGCGGTGCCCGCCAGGACCGGCGCGAGGACGGCCACCACGGCGCTCACCCCCGCCCCGGTGCCGTCCTCCCGGGTGCCGTCCTCAGCGGTGTCCTCGTCGGTGTTCCCTCGGCCCGACAGGACGCCGTCGCGCAGTTCCTCCCGGACCTTCACGTAGTGGGCGTACTCGGCGGCCGCCGCGGCGGTCAGCAGCGCGATGGCGCTCAAGGCCATGGTGCGCAGCTGTTCGGCGTTCAGCCGTTCGCCGAGGGCGGCGAGCTCGGGCCGTTCGTCCGCCGTGCGCAGCGCCTCGTCGAGGAGCCGGTCGAACTCGGGTCGGTCTTCGGTGAGCAGGTGCGGACCGCTGGTCATGTGCATCCCCCGATGCTCCGTACGAGCCGGTATGCCCGCGTAGACCCCGGGCGCCGGCCCAAAACGGAGGAGAGCCTGCTACGGATAGGGCGATGGTAGAGCGACCCGGCCATGGGGTGACAGGGACTTTCGGGAAATACCCCGCTCGGTGAACGCTCAGTCGCGCAGCGGCAGTTGTTGGACCAGCAGTTTGCCCGCCATCGTCACGCCGCCGTCCATCGCGATGGCCAGTCCGTCCGCGTACACGTGCGGACCGTCGACGTCCTCCGGCCCGTGCCCCTCGTCGCCGTCCTCGGTGCCCACCTCGCCGAGCAGGTACGGGATGGGGCTGTGGCCGTGCACGACGCGGCTGCCGCCGTAGGTGGCGAGGAGCTCGCGTACGGCCTGCGGGCCCGTCTCCTCGTCGCGGAAGGCGAAGCGCTTGGTGAACTTGCGGAACAGGTCCCAGGTGATGTCCGCGTCGTGGCGGTTGAGGAGCTCGTGGATGGTGTCGTTGACGTCCTCGATGGAGTCGCCGTAGTCCAGGTACGCGGTGGTGTCGGAGTGCAGCAGCAGGTGTCCGTCCGCGAGGGTGGCCGCGTCCAGCCGGGACATCCACTGCAGGTGGACGTCCTCCAGGCGCTCCATGTCGGTGCGCTGGCCGCCGTTGAGCAGCCAGGCGGCCTGGAAGGTGGCGGTGCCGGCACCGGAGTTCACGGGGGTGTCACCGAACCGCTTGGCGCCGATGAGCAGCAGCTCGTGATTGCCCATCAGGGCCTTGCAGTAGCCCCCGGCGGCGGCCGCCTCGGCGGACAGCCGCATGACGAGGTCGATGACCCCGATGCCGTCGGGGCCGCGGTCGGTGAAGTCGCCGAGGAACCAGATCCGGGCGTTGCCGGCGGACCAGTGGCAGTCGGCGTCGATGAGGTTCTGCGCCTGCAGCTCGTGGATGAGCTCGTCGAGGTAGCCGTGTACGTCGCCCACGACGTAGAGGGGGCCGGGGCCGTCGCCCGGGGCCTCCTGGGGGACGTACTGGACCTGGACGGTGTCCCCGGGGCCTCCCGTCGCGCCGCGGCCGATGATGGGCAGGTCGCGCTGGGTGGGCGTGTAGCCGTCGTCGTCGGCGGGACCGTCGGCGGGGAAGTCCGCCTGCTCGGCCTGACGCTGCTGCGGGACGGTGTCCGGCGCCGGGTACGCCGCGGGGGGCGCGGCCGGGTAGTCGGCGTGCTCCGCGGTGTAGCGGGGCCGCGGGTCGGCGGGCGCCTCCTCGTAGTACGCGGGGTACTCGCCGTACACGGGCGCCTCGCCGGGCAGGCCGGCGGACACGGCGTACGGCGCGGGTTCGTTGACGGGCACCCGGAAGTCCCGCAGCGTGTCCGTCCGCATCGCGGGTCCCTGACCGGCCCCCTGAGTCATCGACCCCTCCACCACCGTCGCGCTGCCGTACACCTGCGGACCCTGCTCACCTCCGGGGCGGAGGGTCCGTGATGTCGTGCGCCCATCATAGGAATGCGGCTCGCGCTCTGTGACGCACCAGGGGTGGTGAATCCTGGGCGGAACCAAACCTTCCTGATGTTTTCGCCCGATATGAGCGTTGTTGAAATCCGTCGGCGGGGCTGTCGGCCCCGCCGGTACGGCGGTCCGGCGGTCAGTCCTGGGAGGGCGAACGGGGCGGGCTGACGGTGGTCCGGGGGGTTCTGCGCTGCGAGGACGTACGGATGATCAGCTCGGTGGGGACGACCTGTTCGACCGGGCGCCCGGTGTCGACCCCCTCGATCGCGTCGATCAGCAGCTGCACGACGGCGGTTCCGATGCGGCGCGGCTTGAGCGAGAGCGTGGTGATGGGCGGCTCGGTGTTCGCGTAGACGGTGGACTCGCTGCAGCAGACGAGGAGCAGGTCCTCGGGGACCCGCAGCCCGTAGCGGCGGGCGGCGGCGAGGAGGTCGGTGCCGTTCGGGTCGAAGAGCCCGTAGACGGCGTCGGGGCGGTCGGGCCGGGCGAGGAGGCGGTCGGCGGCGACGGCGCCCGCGCAGGGGTCGTGGGCGGGGTAGGACTCGTAGACGGGGTCCTGGCCGACCCGCTCGCACCAGTTGAGGTAGGCGGTCGTGGAGAGCCGGGTGTAGGTGTCGGTGGTGGTGCCGGTCAGCAGCCCGATACGGCGGGCTCCGGCGGCGGCGAGGTGGTCGAGCAGGCCGAGGACGGCGGCCTCGTGGTCGTTGTCGACCCAGGCGGTGACGGGGAGGGTGCCGGCGGGCCGGCCGTCGGAGACCACGGGCAGGCCCTGGCGGACGAGCTCGCTGACGACGGGGTCGTGGTCGGAGGGGTCGATGACGACGGTCCCGTCGAGGGCCACGTTCGACCAGACGTCATGGCGTGAGGTGGCCGGGAGGATGACGAGGGCGTAGCCGCGGGCGAGTGCTGCGGAGGTCGCGGCCCGCGCCATCTCGGCGAAGTACGCGAATTCGGTGAAGGTGAAAGGTTCATCCCCGTACGTCGTCACGGTCAGGCCGATGAGGCCCGACTTGCCCGTACGGAGGGTGCGGGCGGCGGCGGAGGGGCGATAGCCCAGCCGGTCGGCCACCTCGCGAACGTGGCGGCGGGTGGCGTCCGGCAGCCGTCCCTTGCCATTGAGCGCGTCGGAGACGGTGGTGATGGACACGCCCGCCGCGGCGGCCACGTCCCTGATGCCGGCCCGGCCCTGTCGGCCGCCGGCCCGCCGGCTGGTCTCGGTCCGGCTCACGTGATGCTTCCCTGCTGCTGTCATGGCGAGCCGATAGTAGGGCTCGGAGGGCTGGGCGGTTCAGGTGCATATGCACGGGTTGACAGGCACGATTCTGCTTGGTTCGCCACCCCCAATGACCTTGGAATTGAAGGTATTTGGCGATTTGGGCTAAGGGTGGGGCCTGTCGGCGGGTACGAGCATGCCAAAACGCGGCTGTCCGGGGCCGGTCGCAACTCACCTGCACGAGGGACGCGCGCCACGGCGCAGGCCACCGGCGCGCGCATATATGCGCGCGCTCCCCCTGTGTTCCTGGCGCCCGCCATTCTCGGATCGGCGGAATCCTCATAAGGTGAGCAGTATTGAGTCGACGGAGACGTCGACGGGACGGTCGAGGAGGACCTGCGGTGAGCGAGAAGAGCCCGAAGCTGCGCGCCGAGCTGGACGGCATCCCCACCTACAAGCCCGGCAAGCCCGCCGCCGCGGGCGGGGCCGTCGCTTTCAAGCTGTCCTCGAACGAGAACCCCTACCCGCCGCTGCCGGGGGTCCTGGAGACGGCGGTGGCGGCCGCGGGCCGGTTCAACCGCTACCCGGACATGGCGTGCACCGGCCTGGTGAACGAGCTGGCCGAGCGGTTCGGGGTGCCGGCCGAGCACATCGCCACGGGTACGGGCTCGGTGGGCGTGGCCCAGTCGCTGATCCAGTCGACGGCCGGCCCGGGCGACGAGGTCATCTACGCCTGGCGGTCCTTCGAGGCCTACCCGATCATCACGCAGATCTCGGGCGCGACCTCGGTTCAGGTGCCGCTGACCGACGGGGACGTGCACGACCTGGACGCGATGGCCGCCGCGATCACCGACCGGACGCGGCTGATCTTCGTTTGCAATCCCAACAACCCGACCGGCACCGCGGTGCGCCGCGCCGAGCTGGAGCGCTTCCTGGACCGCGTCCCCTCGGACGTCCTGGTGGTGCTGGACGAGGCGTACCGCGAGTTCGTCCGCGACTCCGACGTGCCGGACGGCATCGAGCTCTACCGCAACCGCCCCAACGTCGCCGTGCTGCGTACGTTCTCCAAGGCCTACGGCCTGGCCGGCCTGCGCGTCGGCTTCGCGGTGGCGCACGAGCCGGTCGCCGCGGCGCTGCGCAAGACCGCGGTGCCCTTCGGTGTCAGCCAGCTGGCGCAGGACGCGGCGGTCGCCTCGCTCCGCGCCGAGGACGAGCTGATGGGCCGGGTCGGGGCGCTCGTGTGCGAGCGCAACCGGGTGCACGAGACGCTGCTCGCGCAGGGCTGGACGGTCCCGGACACCCAGGCCAACTTCGTCTGGATGCGGCTGGGGGAGCGGACCGCCGAGTTCGCGGCGGCCTGCGAGAAGGCCGGTGTGGTGGTCCGGCCCTTCGCGGGCGAGGGCCTGCGGGTCACGATCGGTGAGACCGAGGCGAACGACCTCTTCCTGCACACGGCGGAGGCCTTCTTCAAGGAGCTGTAGTCGTCAGACCAGTTCCACGCGGATGGGGTCGCCTTCACGGATGGTGGCCAGGAGGCGGGGGTCGCCGTCGAACGAGCCGAGCACGTTGCAGGGGCTCGCCAGGCGGCACTCGCCTCCGCGCGAGATGGGCGTGGGGCCGTAGGGCAGCGCGAGCGCGTCGCCCTCGGTCCAGAAGGCGACCGTGCCGGGCTCCACGACCTGCCGGGCGTCGTGTTCCAGCCCCACGGAGACGCCCGTGTCGAAGTAGACCTCCTCGCCCCAGGTGTTCGCCGAGGCGGAGATCGGCAGGGCCGCGGCCAGAGCCTTGCTGGTCGGCGTGTCGTCGAGGGTTGCGGTGAGCAGGCCCGCAGGCCAGGAGATTCGAATCTGCATGGCCATATTCAACAATCTGTTGAATTTCTTGGCTAGGGGTCTGGGGTGCGGGTCCATGAGGGACCCCCCGCCCGTTTCCGGCCGGAGCTCGTAGGACATAATGCTTGTGAATGTGAACGCGTTCACAAGCGTGTCCTGCTTCCTCCCGGTATAGGGGGGAACCCGCCAGGCAGACTGCCCGCTGTGACCACGGCGACGACAAGGAGCAGACGACGTGGACCTAGCTTTGGCGCCTGAGACATTGGCGCGCTGGCAGTTCGGCATCACCACCGTCTACCACTTCCTCTTCGTTCCACTCACGATCTCGCTCGCCGCGCTGACCGCCGGCCTGCAGACCGCCTGGGTGCGTACCGAGAAGGAGAAATACCTCAGAGCCACGAAGTTCTGGGGCAAGCTTTTCTTGATCAATATCGCGATGGGTGTCGTCACCGGCATCGTCCAGGAGTTCCAGTTCGGCATGAACTGGTCCGACTACTCGCGATTCGTGGGAGACATCTTCGGGGCGCCACTGGCCTTCGAAGCGCTGATCGCCTTCTTCTTCGAGTCCACCTTCATCGGGCTGTGGATCTTCGGCTGGGACAAGCTGCCGAAGAAGATCCACCTGGCCTGCATCTGGATGGTCTCCCTCGGCACCGTCCTGTCCGCGTACTTCATCCTCGCGGCGAACTCCTGGATGCAGCACCCGGTCGGCTACCGCATGAACGAGGAGCGGGGCCGGGCCGAGCTCACCGACTTCTGGCGCGTCCTCACCCAGGACACCGCGCTCACCCAGTTCTTCCACACCATCACGGCCGCCTTCCTGGTCGGCGGCGCCTTCATGGTCGGCATCTCCGCCTTCCACCTGGCGCGCAAGAAGCACATCCCCGTGATGCGCAGCTCGCTGCGGGTCGGCCTGGTCGTCATGATCATCGCCGGCATGGGCACCGCCCTCAGCGGAGACATGCTCGGCAAGGTGATGTTCAAGCAGCAGCCGATGAAGATGGCCGCCGCCGAGGCCCTCTGGGACGGCGAGGCCCCCGCGCCCTTCTCCGTCTTCGCCTACGGCGACGTCGACAAGGGCCACAACAAGGTGGCCATAGAGATCCCGGGCGTGCTGTCCTTCCTCGCCAACAACGACTTCGACTCCTTCGTCCCGGGCATCAACGACGTCAACAAGGCCGAGCAGGAGAAGTTCGGCCCCGGCGACTACCGCCCCAACATCCCGGTCGCCTACTGGGGCTTCCGCTGGATGATCGGCTTCGGGATGGCCTCCCTCGGCATCGGCGTGCTGGGGCTGTGGCTGACCCGTAAGCGGTTCCTGCTGCCGCCCGCGCTGCGCACCGGAGAGGACGAGGTCCCCCATCTCGTCCTCTTCAAGAAGGCGCTCAGCCCGAGGTTCTCCCAGCTCTACTGGCTCGTCGCGCTCTGGACCATGTGCTTCCCGCTGCTCGCCAACTCCTGGGGCTGGATCTTCACCGAGATGGGCCGCCAGCCGTGGGTGGTCTACGGAGTGCTGCGCACCCGGGACGCCGTCTCGCCGAACGTCTCGCAGGGCGAGGTGCTCACCTCGATGATCGGCTTCACGCTGCTCTACGCCGTCCTCGCCGTGATCGAGGTCAGGCTCCTCGTGAAGTACGTCAAGGCCGGCCCGCCCGAGCTGACCGAGGCCGACCTCAACCCGCCCACCAAGGTCGGCGGGGACGACAGGAACGCCGACCGGCCCATGGCCTTCTCGTACTGAGACAGGAGGGAGAACACCATGCAACTGCACGACGTCTGGTTCGTACTCATCGCCGTTCTGTGGATCGGCTACTTCTTCCTGGAGGGCTTCGACTTCGGAATCGGCGTACTCACCAAGCTCCTCGCGCGCGACCGCGCCGAGAAGCGGGTCCTGATCAACACGATCGGTCCCGTCTGGGACGGCAACGAGGTCTGGCTGCTCACCGCGGGCGGTGCCACCTTCGCCGCCTTCCCGGAGTGGTACGCCACCCTCTTCTCCGGCTTCTACCTGCCGCTGCTGCTCATCCTGGTCTGCCTCATCGTCCGCGGTGTCGCCTTCGAGTACCGGCACAAGCGGTCCGAGGACCGGTGGCAGACCAACTGGGAACACGCCATCTTCTGGACCTCGCTGATCCCCGCCTTCCTGTGGGGCGTGGCCTTCGCCAACATCGTGCGCGGAGTGAAGATCGACCAGAACATGGAGTACGTCGGAAGCCTCTTCGACCTGCTCAACGTGTACTCGCTCCTCGGCGGGCTGGTCACCCTCACCCTGTTTACCTTCCACGGCGCGGTGTTCGCCTCGCTCAAGACGGTCGGTGACATCCGGGACCGCTCGCGCACGCTGGCGACCCGGCTGGGCGTGGTGACGGCCGTGCTGGCCCTGGCCTTCCTCATCTGGACCCAGGCCTCGCGCGGAGACGGCCGGAGCCTGATCGCGATGGCCGTCACCGTGCTCGCGCTGATCGCCGCCATCGCCTTCAACCTGGCGGGCCGTGAGGGCTGGTCGTTCGCCCTGTCCGGGATCACCATCGCGGCAGCAGTCGCGATGCTCTTCCTGACGCTGTTCCCGAACGTCATGCCGTCCTCGCTGAACGAGGCCTGGAGCCTCACGGTCACCAACGCCTCGTCCACCCCGTACACCCTGAAGATCATGACCTGGTGCGCCGGTGTGGCCGCTCCGCTCGTGATGCTCTACCAGGGCTGGACGTACTGGGTGTTCCGCAAGCGGATCGGTACGCAGCACATCGCCGACGCGCACTGAGCCGCGCGCGTCACCCCTGTCCGACCCTGCCGAGGGGATGTTTCACGTGAAACCGATCGACCCGCGCCTGCTCCGGTACGCCCGTTCCACCCGTCTCTTCCTGGGGGCGGTGGTGGCCCTCGGGCTCGCCGGGGCGGGGCTGGTCGTCGGTCAGGCGATGCTGATCGCCGAGATCGTGGTCGGCGCCTTCGAGCAGGGCCTCGACGCCGGCGCGCTCCGGACGCCACTGCTGCTGCTCGCGGCGGTGGCGCTCGGGCGTGCGCTGGTCGTCTGGCTCACGGAACTGGCCGCTCACCGGGCCGGCGCGGCGGTCAAGTCGGAGCTGCGCGGCCGACTGCTGGACCGGGCCGCCGATCTGGGACCCGGCTGGCTCGGCGGCCAGCGGACCGGATCGCTCGTGTCGCTGGCCACCCGGGGGGTGGACGCGCTCGACGACTACTTCTCCCGCTACCTGCCCCAGCTGGGACTCGCGGTGGTGGTGCCGGTGGCGGTCCTCGCCCGGATCGTCACCGAGGACTGGGTGTCGGCGGCCATCATCGTCGTCACCCTTCCGCTGATCCCGCTGTTCATGATCCTCATCGGCATGGCCACACAGAGCCGGATGGACCGCCAGTGGCGGCTGCTGTCCCGGCTGTCGGGACACTTCCTCGACGTCGTGGCGGGGCTCCCCACGCTGAAGGTCTTCGGACGGGCCAAGGCGCAGGCCGAGTCCATCCGCAAGATCACCGACGACTACCGTCAGGCCACGATGCGCACGCTGCGCATCGCCTTCCTGTCCTCCTTCGCCCTCGAACTGCTCGCCACCCTGTCCGTGGCGCTCGTCGCGGTGACCATCGGCATGCGCCTCGTGCACGGGGAACTGGACCTGTACACGGGGCTCGTCATCCTCATCCTCGCGCCCGAGGCCTACCTGCCACTGCGCCAGGTGGGGGCGCAGTACCACGCGGCCGCCGAGGGGCTGGCCGCCGCGGAGGAGATCTTCGCGGTCCTGGAGACACCGGCCCCCGCGGCGGGCGGCGGGGCCGCCGTACCCGCCGCCGGACCGCTCATCGAACTCGACGCGGTCGAGGTCCGCTACGAGGGGCGGGGTGCCGCCTCCCCCGGCCCCGTGTCCCTCGCCGTCGGGCCGGGCGAGTGCGTGGCCCTCACCGGGCCCAGCGGGGCGGGCAAGTCCACCCTGCTGAACGTGCTGCTCGGGTTCGTCTCGCCGACGGCCGGGCGGGTACGGATCAGCGGTACGGACCTGGCCGATCTCTCCCTCGAACAGTGGCGGGAGCGGATCGCCTGGGTGCCGCAGCGTCCCCACCTGTTCGCCGGAACCATCGCCGAGAACGTCCGCCTGGCCCGTCCGGAGGCCGGGGACGAGGCGCTGGAGGCGGCATTGCGGGACGCCGGGGCCTGGGAGTTCGTCTCCGCCCTGCCGCGCGGGACGCGGACTCCGCTTGGTGAGGGCGGGACCGGCCTCTCTGCCGGTCAGCGCCAGCGGCTGGCCCTGGCGCGGGCGTTCCTCGCGGACCGGCCGGTGCTGCTGCTGGACGAGCCGACGGCGGCCCTGGACGGGGAGACCGAGGCTGAGGTCGTGGAGGCCGTACGACGCCTCGCGGTCGGGCGGACCGTGCTCCTCGTGGTGCACCGGCCCGCCTTGCTGGCGGTCGCCGACCGGGTGGTGGCGGTGGGCGAGGGCGCGGGGGACGGCGCGGCGCGGGCCGCGGCCCCGGTCCCGGCCGCCGCGCCCGCCCCGTCCGCGTCAGCGGGGATGTCCGACCCCGGGGAGTGGATCCTCGGAGCCGCCCGGGAACGGGCCGCCGGTGAGGGCGCGGACTCGGGCGGCGGCGATCCGCTGCGCCGGGTCCGGGCCGTGGCCTCGGCCTGGCAGGGCCGGTTCCGGCTCGGGCTGCTGCTGGGGGCGCTGGCCGTCGGGTGCAGCGTCGGGCTGATGGCCGTGTCCGGGTGGCTGATCTCCCGGGCGTCCGAACAGCCGCCGGTGCTGTACCTGATGGTGGCCGTCACGGCGACGCGGGCCTTCGGCCTGGGGCGGGCCGTCTTCCGCTACGCCGAGCGCCTGGTGTCGCACGACGCCGTCCTGCGGATGCTCGCCGACCTGCGGGTGGCGGTGTACCGGCGGCTGGAGCGGATCGCGCCTGCCGGACTGCGCGAGCAGCGGCGCGGGGACCTGCTGTCCCGGCTCGTGGCCGACGCCGACGCCCTCCAGGACTACTGGCTGCGCTGGCTGCTGCCGGTGGGCACCGCGGTGCTCGTCGGTACCGGATCGGTGGCCTTCACGGCCTGGCTGCTGCCCGGGGCGGGCGCGGCGCTCGCGGTGGGGCTGCTCGTGGCCGGGGTCGGGGTGCCGCTGGTCAGCGGAGCCTGCGCGCGCAGCGCCGAGCGGCGGCTCGCGCCCGCCCGGGGTGAGCTCGCCACCCGGGCGGCCGATCTGCTGACGGGTACCGCCGAACTCACCGTCGCCGGCGCCCTCGCCGGCCGGAAGGGCCGGGCGCGGGAAGCCGACGGGGTGCTCACGCGGATCGCCTCGCGGGGGGCCGCGGCCGCCGGACTGGGCGGCGGGCTGTCGGCCCTGGTCTGCGGGCTCACCGTGGTCGGCGCCGCGCTCGCCGGTGCGGGCGCGGTCGCGGACGGACGGCTGTCCGGGGTGGCCATGGCGGTCGTGGTACTGACCCCGCTCGCCGCGTTCGAGGCGGTCAGCGGACTTCCGTTGGCGGTCCAGTACCGGCAGCGGGTACGCCGTAGCGCCGAGCGGGTGTACGAGGTCCTGGACGCGCCCGTGCCCGTCGAGGAGCCGGCCGAGCCCTGTGAACTGCCCTCCTCTCCGTTCCCGCTGCGGCTGGCGGGACTCGCCGCCCGACACGGCGGCCAGGAGCGGGACGCCCTCCACGGCCTGGACCTGACCCTGGAGGCCGGCCGGCGCATCGCGGTCATCGGGCCCTCCGGTTCGGGCAAGACCACGCTGGCGCAGGTCCTGCTGCGGTTCCTGGATCCGCGCGACGGCACGTACACCCTGGGCGGGACGGACGCACGCACCCTGGACGGCGACGACGTGCGCCGTGTCGTGGGCCTGTGTGCCCAGGACGCCCACCTCTTCGACAGCTCGGTGCGCGAGAACCTCCGACTCGCCCGCACCGGTGCGAGCGAGGAGCAGTTGCGGGAGGCGCTCGCCGCGGCGCGGCTGCTGGAGTGGGCCGACGGTCTCCCGGACGGGCTCGACACCCTGGTCGGGGAGCACGGGCAGCGGCTCTCGGGCGGTCAGCGCCAGCGGCTCGCCCTGGCCCGGGCCCTGCTCGCGGACTTCCCCGTCCTCGTCCTGGACGAGCCAGCCGAGCACCTGGACCTCGCGACCGCGGACGCCCTGACGGCGGACCTGCTGGCGGCGACCGAAGGCCGGGCCACCGTGCTGATCACCCACCGGCTCGCCGGGCTGGAGGCGGTCGACGAGGTCGTCGTTCTGGACCGGGGCGCGGTCGTGCAGCGGGGCGCCTACGCGGAGCTGGCGGCCGTCGAGGGCCCGCTGCGGAGCCTGCTGGAGCGGGAACGGCGGGCAGGTGCGATTCCGGCCGACTCCACGGGCTGACTTTCCCTCCTAAACAGGACTAACTAGGCTCAAGAGCATGTCAGTGCAGGAGTCCCAGGAATCGCCGGAGCCCGCCAGGGAAGCACAGGACCCGATGGAGGCCGCCACCCAGGCCACCCGCAGTCTGCAGGGACTGTCCACCGAGCTGACCGCCCGCGTGCCGCAACTGCTGGAGGCCATGCGCTCCGTCGGGACCGGTCTCGAACTGCACTCCACGCTCGACCGCATCTGTGAGACGGCCGCCGAGCTCGCGGACGCCCGCTACGCGGCGATCGGGGTCGTCGACACGGACGGCCCCGGACTGTCGGACTTCGTGACCTTCGGACTCGGCCCCGAGCAGGCGGCGAGGATCGGCCATCGTCCCGACGGCAAGAGAGGTCTGCTCGGTGCGCTGATCTCCCATCCCGACACGGTGCGGCTCGCCGATCTGACGAAGGATCCGCGCTCGGCGGGCTTCCCCCCGCACCACCCGCCGATGAAGACCTTCCTCGGAGTGCCCATCAGGGTGCAGGGGGAGATCTTCGGGAACCTCTACCTCGCCGAGAAGAACGGCGGCGGCGAGTTCAACGACTACGACGTCCACATGGTCCGCGTGCTGGCCACGGAGGCGGGCATCGCCATCGGCAACGCCCGGCTGTACGAGGCCGCCACCCAGCGGGAGCGCTGGATCGACGGGTCGGTGGCCGTCACCACCGCCCTGCTCTCTGGCGGGGACGCGGACGACGCCCTCGCGGTCGTCGCCGAACAGGCCCGCCATCTGGCCGACTCGGCGGCCGGGATCGTCATGCTGCCGGCGGAGGAGGGCGGTATGGAGATCGTCGCCGTCTCCGCCGACGACCCGGCCACCTCGCTCGGTGTGGTGGTGCCCGCGGAGAGCCCGGTCGTGGTCCGTCTCCTCCAGGGCGAGCCGGTCTTCGTGGAGGACGTCTCCGCCGACCCCCGCATGATCAGCAGGCTCACGACCCAATACGGGCCCTGCATGATGCTGCCGCTGCACAGTGGCGGTCGGGTGCTGGGCGCGCTCGTCACCCCGAGGGCCCGGGGCAAGAGGCCCTTCACCGAGGCCGAGCGGACCCTGGCCACGCAGTTCGCCTCGCAGGCAGCCCTCGCGCTGATGATGGCCGAGGCCCAGCGTGACCGGGAACGGCTCGCGGTGTTCGAGGACCGCGACCGGATCGCCCGTGATCTGCACGACCTGGTCATCCAGCGGCTGTTCGCCACCGGGATGATGCTGGAGGGCGCGCAGCGCCGCTCCATCGTCCCGGAGGTCCGCGACGGGGTGGGGAAGGCCGTGGACGAGCTGGACGTGACGATCCAGGAGATCCGTACCGCGATCTTCGCGCTCCAGCAGGGCCCGGCGGAGGCCCCGTCGGGGTTGCGCACCCGCGTCCTGCGGGAGATCAACATGGCCGCCGTCCCGCTGGGCTTCAAGCCCGCGCACCGGTTCATCGGACCGGTTGACGCGGCCGTCGGCGAGCTGGTCGGCAAGAACCTGATCGCCGCCCTGCGCGAGGCCCTGTCGAACGCGTTCCGGCACGCGGACGCGTCCCGGATCGAGGTGGTGGTCGACTCCACCGTCAGTCTGTCCGACGGGCGGCCGGGGGTACGGCTGGAGGTCGCCGACGACGGGGTGGGCATCCCGGAGGGCGGGCGGCGCAGCGGTCTGCGGAACCTGCGCCGCAGGGCCGAGTCCCTGGGCGGCTCCAGCTGGTACGGCCCCGGTATCGGCGAGGACGGAGGCGGGACCGCCCTGGTGTGGGAGGCCCCGCTCTAGGCCTGTCTTCGCGGGGCCCTCCGGTCGGTCCGGTCAGGCGCGCGCGGCGCGCTCGGCGCGCTCGGCGAGGATGCGCTCGATGATGATGGCGACCCCGTCCTCGTTGTTGGCGACCGTGCGGCCGGAGGCCGCCGCGATCACGTCCGGATGGGCGTTGCCCATCGCGTACGAGGTCCCGGCCCAGCGGAGCATCTCCACGTCGTTCGGCATGTCGCCGAAGGCGACCACCTCGGCCGGGGAGATGCCGCGCTCGGCGCAGCACAGCTCCAGGGTGCTGGCCTTGGAGACGCCGAGCTCGCTGATCTCCAGCAGGGCGGTCGGGCTGGAGCGCGTGATGGAGGCGTAGGCGCCGGCGGCGGAGCGGGCCAGGGCGAGGAACTCGTCAGGGGCCAGTTCGGCGTGGTGTGCCAGCAGCTTCAGCACCGGTGCGGCACTCTCGTCCGACTCCTCGCGCAGCAGCTTCTCGGCGGTGGCGACCGTGGCCCCCGGGTCCTGGAAGAAGGGCGGGTAGGCGGGCTCGTAGTTGATGCCGGCGGTCGTCTCGACCGCGAAGGAGGTGCCGGGGACGGCCGCGCGCAGGGTGTTGACGACGGTGAGCGCCGTGGCCCGGGGCAGAGCCCGTACCTCGACGAATTCGCGGCCGGCGTGCAGGTCGACGACGGCGGCGCCGTTCGCGCAGATCGCCAGGCCGTGACCGTGAACGTGATCGCTGACCACGTCCATCCAGCGGGCCGGGCGGCCGGTGACGAAGAAGACCTCGATCCCGGCCTCCTCGGCGGCGGCGAGTGCGGCGACCGTGCGCGGCGAGACGGATTTGTCGTCGCGCAGCAGGGTGCCGTCGAGGTCGGTGGCGATGAGCCGGGGTGCGGGGAAGGGCCCGTCCGGGCGCTGAGGAGCCGAGGTCACCGCTCCATCTTCGCCCATGGGTTCCCACCCGTTCACCATGATCGCCCGGACACGTTTTACGTGAAACCACGCGGTCAGCCAGGTTTCACGTGAAACATGGCTCACACCGTACGCTCGGTGCCATGAGTCTTCGCTTGAGCACCGTGATCCTGCCGGTCCGTCCGTGGCACGACGGCGGCCGCGACCAGTGGGAGCGGGCCGAGCGCCTCGGGTTCCACACCGCGTACACCTATGACCACCTGACCTGGCGGACCTTCCGCGACGGCCCCTGGTTCGGTGCGGTGCCCACCCTGACCGCCGCGGCCGCCGTCACCGAGCGGCTCCGTCTGGGCACGCTGGTCACCTCCCCGAACTTCCGGCACCCGGTGACCCTGGCCAAGGACCTGATGTCCCTGGACGACATCTCCGGCGGCCGGATCACCCTCGGTATCGGGGCGGGCGGCAACGGCTTCGACGCGACCGCGCTGGGGCAGGAGGAGTGGAGCCCGCGTGAGCGTGCGGACCGCTTCGCCGAGTTCGTCCCGCTGCTGGACCGGCTGCTGACCGAGAGCGCGGTGACCCACCACGGCACTTTCTACTCCGCCGAAGAGGCCCGCAACATCCCCGGATGCGTGCAGGGCCCGCGTCTGCCGTTCGCGGTCGCCGCTACCGGCCCCCGGGGTGTGAAGCTCGCGGCGAGGCATGGCCAGGCCTGGGTGACCGCCGGTGACCCCAAGGTCGCCGAGGGCACGCCCGAGCAGTCTCTGGAGGCGCTGCGCAGCCAGGTCGAGAAGCTGGAGAAGGCCCTGGCGGAGATCGGGCGGGCGCCCGAGTCCATCGAGCGGGTGTTGCTGACCGGGTTCACCCCGGAGCGCGCCACCATGCTGGAGTCCGTGGATGCGTTCGTCGACTTCGCCGGCCGCCACCGCGAGCTGGGCTTCACCGAGCTGGTCATCCACGCCCCGATCCCGAACTCCGACTTCGCGGCCGACGAGGCCGTCTTCGAGCGGATCGCCACCGAGGCCCTCTCCCAGCTGGGTGCCTGACAGCCGGTTCCGTTTGATCTCCCCGCCGGGGTTCCCGCGCCGCTAGCGGAAGCGCAGGAACTCCGGCGGTACTGCGTTCGTGAGCCAGACGCCGTTGGTGCTGAGCAGGAAGACGTGCCCGGCCGCGCGCATCGCCCCGGCGTCCACCGCGAGCACCACCGGGCGGCCCCGGCGCGCCCCCACGCGGGTCGCCGTCTCGCGGTCGGGTGAAAGGTGCACGTGGTGGCGGGCCATGGGCCGCAGGCCCTCGGCCCGGATCGCGTCCAGGGCCGTGGCGACCGTGCCGTGGTAGAGGTACGCGGGCGGTTCGGCCTCCGGCAGTCCCAGGTCCACCGCCACGGTGTGGCCCTGGTTGGCCCTGATACGGGTTCCGTCGACGGCGAAGCGCTGTTTGTCGTTCGCCGCGACCACGTGGTCCAGCTCGGCCCGGCTGAACGGAAAGCCGTGGGCCGCAGCGGCGTGCAGTAGATCGTCGATCTCCACCCAGCCCTGCGGATCGAGCGTCAGTCCGATGCGTTCCGGTTGATGCCGCAGGTGTTTCGAGACGTATTTGGACACCTTCACGGTGCGTTTCGCGTCCATGTGCCCAGCGTGCCGCCTCGATCGGGTCTCCGGCAGGCAATTTCCTCGCTCGGCAGCGGGTGGGCTCCCTCTATCGCCATTCCAAGATACGGAATACATTTTCCGCTGTACGGCTACTCAGAGGGAGAAACTATGACAAATAAGGCTTCACTGCTCCGGCGCACGGCTGCTGAGCTCATCGGCACCGCGAGCCTGCTCGTGGTGGTGATCGGCTCCGGCATCCAGGCCGAGGCCCTCAGCCACGACACCGGTGTCGCCCTCGTCGCCAACTCGCTGGCCTCCGCCATCGGCCTCGGTCTGATCATCACCCTGTTCGGGCCCCTGTCCGGCGCCCACCTCAACCCCGTCGTCACCCTCACCGCATGGTGGGCACGCCGCGCCGGCGGCGAGGGACTAGACGCCCGTGAGGCCTTCGCCTACGCCGCGGCGCAGACCGCCGGGGCCATCGGCGGCGCCGTCCTGGCCGAGACGATGTTCGGCCGCACGCCCGGAACCTTCTCCACGCAGGTCCGCGGCGGCGGCCACCTGCTGATCGGCGAGATCGTCGCCACCGCCGGACTGGTCCTGGTCATCCAGGGCCTCGGCCGCATCGGCCGCCCGAGGCTCGTACCGGCCGCGGTCGCCGCGTACATCGCCGCCGCGATCTGGTTCACCTCCTCGGGTTCCTTCGCCAATCCGGCGGGCACCATCGGCCGCGCCTTCAGCGACTCGTTCACCGGCATCGCCCCGCAGTCGCTGCCCGGCTTCGTCGCGGCGCAGCTGATCGGCGGCGTCCTCGGCCTCGCCCTGGCCACGCTGCTCTACGGACGCGAGCTCCATGGCGCGGAAGCGGAGCCAGCGTCGGGCAGCCCGGAGGAGCGGGAGGTGCCGGTGGCCGATATGCCCCGTACCGGTGCTGCGTTCGAGGCCGTCGTCTGAGCGCACACCCGTGTTCCCCACAGGAAAAACGGACTTGTCCACAGCCGTTTCGACGGATTTCAGCGGCAAGTGTGTGATTCGCCCTGTGGACTACTGATCGAGCACTATCGGCCGCCCCGGCTCGCCAGCTCGTTCATCGTCCGGGCCTGGAGCTCGCGCTCCGTCGCGGCCCGGACGAACTCCGCCACGTGGGCGGGCCCCACCAGCTCCTGTACCGCCCGGACGGTCTCGGCGGGCAGGGCCACGGGTGCGGGCCCCGCCGGCTGCGCCGCGCCCGCGGCCCCCAGGTGGCGCTGCAGGTGCCGGGTCGCGAACAGCCGCATCGCCCGCGCCAGTTCGGCGTCGACCGTCTGCTGGGCCAGCGGCCGGAGCCTGCGCACCATCGTGGCCGCCTCCGCCGCGTCCGAGTCCGTCGGCGGCACGTGCCCCAGGTAGCGGGCGAAGACGTGCTCGGTGGTGAACTCCAGGAAGCGCGAGGCGATGTGTTCCACCTGCCCGCGCAGCTCCCGCAGATGACCGGTGATCGCCGCGAGGGGGACCCCGGCCGCGTACAGCTCGGCCGCGACCGCCAGTTCCTGCGGGGAGGGCACCAGGAACTCGTCCGGGCGGCCCGGGATGCGCTCCAGCACCCCGAGCTCGCAGGCCTCGTCCACCGCGTCGTCGTCGGGCAGACCGCCGAACCGCGCGTTGAGGTCCTCCCGGCTGATCCGGTCGGCCTCCTCGTCGGTCCACGGCCCGTGGACCTCCGCGACCAGGCCGAGGACGCCGCCCAGTCCGCGTCCCGCGTCCCAGGCTTCCAGCAGCTCCTTGATGGAGGCCAGGGTGTAGCCGCGGTCCAGCAGGTCCGCGATCTGCCGCAGCCGCGCCAGATGCGTGGGCCGGTACACGTTGGACCGGCCCCGTCGCTCCGGCTTCGGCAGCAGGCCACGGTCCTGGTACGCGCGGATCGTGCGCACGGTCGCCCCGCTGTGGTGGGCCAGATCCTCGATCCGGTACTCGGCTTGCGCCTGATCGGACAATCCCGGCTCCCTACGACATGGCGGCTCGGCCGACCGCGCCCGCCGCGGCCCGGGCGGCAGGAGACGCCGCCAGGTACTCGACCGCCTTGAGCAGCGAGCCCTCCTGCGAGGGATGGTACGACCGCCGGATGGAGCGGGGTATGTCCGTGCCCGGCTCCGTGCGCAGCGGAACCGGAGCCGGACCGCCCGGTCCCCCGCCGGCCCGGCTCACAGCCGGGGCTCCAGCCTCGCCACCCGCCGCAGCGTGCCCGGCATGAACCGGGACATCCACAGGGCGCCCTTGGACTCGGGGGTCACCGGCACCACGGCCCGGTTCTCCACCACCGCCCGCAAGATCGCGTCGGCGACCTTCTCCGGCGGGAAGTTGCGCAGCCCGTACAGCCGCGAGGACCGCTCCTGGCGGCGCTTCTCCTCGGCCGCGTCCACCCCCGCGAACCGGGAGGTGGCGGTGATGTTGGTGTTCACGATGCCCGGGCATATCGCCGAGACCCCGATGGACTTGGAGGCGAGCTCCGCGCGCAGGCACTCGCTCAGCATCAGTACCGCGGCCTTGGAGGTGCTGTACGCCGGCAGGGTCCGGGAGGGGAGGTAGGCGGCGGCGGAGGCGGTGTTGACGATGTGTCCGCCCTGACCGCGCTCGGCCATCTGCTTCCCGAAGATCCGGCAGCCGTGGATGACCCCCCACAGGTTCACGTCGAGGACCTTCCTCCAGTCCTCGGACGAGGTCTCCAGGAAGGAGCCCGACAGCCCGATGCCGGCGTTGTTGACCAGCACGTCGACGATGCCGTACTCGGCTGCGACCTTCGCCGCGAGCTTCTCCATCGCCTGCTCGTCGCTGACGTCGACGCACTCCCCCCAGGCGTCGGCGGCGCCGACGAGCCGGGCCATCTCGGCGGTGCGCGCCGCCCCCTCCGCGTCCCGGTCCACGGCCACGACGCGGGCTCCCGCCTCGGCGAACGCGAAGGCGGTGGCCCGTCCGATGCCGCTGGCGGCGCCGGTGACCAGCACCAGCTGCCCGGCGAACCGGTCGGCGTACTTCCCGGGGGCCTTCTGCTCCGGGGCCTTCGCCGTGGGCTCCTCCCGGGCGGTGACGAACTCGCCGATCCAGGCCGCCACCTGGTCGGGACGGGTCCTGGGGATCCAGTGCTTCGCGGGCAGGGTGCGCCGGACCAGGCCCGGGGCCCAGTGCTCCAGGTCGTCGTAGAGGCGCTCGGAGAGGAAGGCGTCCCCGGTCGGGGTGATCAGCTGCACCGGCACGTGCGCGTACGCGTCGGCGCGCGGCCGGCGCAGGCGCGGCCGGACGTTGTCGCGGTAGAGCCAGGCGCCGTGTGCCGCGTCCGAGGGCAGCGAGGCCGTCGGATAGGCGGAGCCGGCGGGGACGTCCTCCAGGCGGGCGAGGATCTTCGGCCAGCGCTTGCCCAGCGGGCCGCGCCAGGCGAGCTCCGGCAGCAGCGGGGTGTGCAGCATACCGACGTACCAGGACTTCGAGCCCTGGCTCAGCAGCTGGGCGGCCCGGCGCGGGGTGGGCCGCGTCATCCGCTTCTTGATCCAGTGCCCGAAGTGGTCGAGGGAGGGACCGGACATGGAGGTGAAGGAGGCGATCCGGCCCTCGGTACGGGCGACCGTCGCGAACTCCCAGCCCTGGACGGAACCCCAGTCGTGGCCCACGAGGTGCACGGGCCGGTCCGGGCTGACGGCGTCCGCGACGGCCAGGAAGTCGTCGGTCAGCTTCTCCAGGGTGAAGCCCCCGCGCAGCGGGACCGGAGCCGAGGACCGGCCGTGGCCGCGCACGTCGTACAGCACCACGTGGAACCGGGCCGCGAGCCGCTCGGCGACCTCCGACCAGACCTCCTTGCTGTCCGGATAGCCGTGCACCAGCAGCACGGTGGGCCGGTCCGGCTCACCGAGTTCGACGACGCACAGCTCGATCCCGCCCGTACTCACCCAACGTTCGCGCGCGCCCGCCGGTGCCGTACCGCTCATCCCGCTCATGCCGCCTTCTCCTCGGTCCAGCGCCGCACGTGCGGCAGGTCGTCGTCCAGCCAGAACGCGCTCTCCTCGGGATCCCGGGAGTCGGTGACGACCAGGATCTCCTCGAACTTCGCACCCGTGCCCCGGAAGCCCAGGTGCGGCTCCACCGCCCACAGGCCGGGCTGCGGCGGGTGGTCGGAGAAGTGGTACGGGCTCCACAGCGGGGACCAGCCCTCGCGGTGACCGTGCAGGGCGTCGGAGGCCAGGCCCTTGAGGGACTGGACGCCGAACCCGAACACGGTCGGGGACCAGCGGCGCTCGCGGACCCGGTCTATCTTGTGGGCGATGACGCCGAAGGGGTAGGCCCGGTGCCGGTTGGCGTACCCCTGGCGGGTCATCAGCCGCTCGACGTTCTCGTAGATCTCGCGCAGCGGGCGGCGCTCGCGCACCTGCTCCAGGATCAGCGCGCGGTGCGGCCGCAGGTCGGACATCAGCCGGTCCTGCACCGGATTGAGGCCGAGGCTGCCGGAGTAGCCGATGTCTGCCGCGTACCCCCGGTAGACGGGCGCCATGTCGAGGATGAACGGCATCCCCGGCTCAAGCTTCCGGTTGGTCGGGAAGAACTGGAGCGGGATCTTGAAGTTCGCGAAGGCGGTGCGGTCCCCGAACCAGGCGAAGGGCAGGTGGAACCAGTCCCGCACCCCGCGCTCGCGCAGCCACTCGCGCTGCATCCGGGCCGCCTCGCGCTCGGTCACACCAGGGCGCAGCTGTGCCGCCACGGTCTCGGCGCACTCGTAGGCGAGGCGCTGGACCTCCCTGAAGCCGCGCAGTTCGGCGGTGAGCCGCGCGGAGCCGTGCGCGGTGCGTTCCCTGGTGCCCGTGTCCCCAGCCATGCCAGCCGTCCGTCCTGTTAGCCGTACGCGCCGAAAGTTGACACTGATGAATGTGACAATGACCGTAGGCCACGTCAAGGGTCGTGCACGGACCTGTGGACAACTCGCGCCCCACCCGGCGTCAGCCTTCCGTCGGGGTCCGTAGTCCTCAAGGCGGATACGGGATCCCGCTCCAGGTCTGACGATCCGCCTGGACCGCGGGACTAACGTCGAACCCGTGACTGTCATCGCGACCGAAAGCCTGAGCAAGCGGTACCCCCGAGTGACCGCCCTCGACCGGCTCTCCATGGACATCGGCCCCGGAGTGACCGGGCTCGTGGGCGCCAACGGAGCCGGCAAGTCCACGCTGATCAAGATCCTGCTCGGGTTGTCCCCCGCCACCGAGGGGCGCGCCGCCGTGCTCGGACTGGACGTCGCCACGCACGGCAGTGCCATCCGCGAGCGCGTCGGCTACATGCCCGAGCACGACTGCCTGCCGCCCGACGTCTCGGCCACCGAGTTCGTCGTCCACATGGCGCGCATGTCCGGACTGCCCCCGACGGCCGCCCGCGAGCGGACCGCCGACACGCTGCGCCACGTCGGACTGTACGAGGAGCGCTACCGCCCCATCGGCGGCTACTCCACCGGCATGAAGCAGCGCGTCAAGCTGGCCCAGGCGCTCGTCCACGACCCGCAGCTGGTCCTCCTCGACGAGCCGACCAACGGCCTCGACCCGGTGGGCCGCGACGAGATGCTCGGCCTGATCCGCCGCGTCCACACCGACTTCGGCATCTCGGTCCTGGTCACCTCCCACCTCCTCGGCGAGCTGGAGCGGACCTGCGACCACGTCGTCGTCATCGACGGCGGCAAGCTGCTGCGCTCCAGCTCGACCAGCGACTTCACCCAGACCACGACCACCCTGGCGGTCGAGGTCACCGACTCCGACGCGCACCCGGACGGAACGGCCGCCCTGCGCAAGGCGCTCACCGCGGTGGGGATCACCCTCCACGAGGGCGAGGAGCAGGGCCTGCCCGGAGCCGGCCACATCCTCCTCGTCGAGGCGACGGGGGAGGACACGTACGACACCATCCGCGACACCGTCGCCGACCTCGGCATCGGCCTGGTCCGCATGGAGCAGCGCCGCCACCACATCGCGGAGGTCTTCCGCGAGAGCGACCAGTCCGCGCAGCGGATCCAGATCCAGCAGAAGGGAGCCGGTACCGATGGCGCCTGAGACCTCGACCCAGATCCACAACATCGGCTACCGGTCCTACGACGGCCCCCGGCTCGGCCGCTCCTACGCCCGCACCTCGCTGTTCTCGCAGTCGCTGCGCGGCGCGTACGGGCTCGGCCGCTCGGCCAAGTCCAAGGTCCTGCCGATGATCCTCTTCGCGGTGATGTGCGTCCCCGCGCTGATCATCGTCGCCGTGGCCATCGCCGTGCCCGGCTCCAGCGACTTGCCGGTCAAGTACACGAACTACGCCCTGCTCACCCAGCTGGTCATCGGCCTCTACCTGGCCTCCCAGGCACCCCAGTCGGTCTCGCGGGACCTGCGCTTCAAGACGGTGCCCCTGTACTTCTCGCGGCCGATCGAGCGGGTCGACTACGTCGTGGCCAAGTTCGCCGCCATGGCCTCGGCCCTCTTCATCCTCACCGCCACCCCGCTGCTGATCATGTGGATCGGCTCGCTGCTGGCGAAGTTCGACTTCGGTCACCAGACCAAGGGATTCGGGCAGGGCATCGTGTCGGTCCTTCTGCTGTCGCTGCTCTTCGCCGGCCTCGGGCTGGTCATGGCCGCGCTCACCCCGCGCCGCGGGTTCGGCGTGGCCGCGGTCATCGCCATGATGCTCATCCCCTACGGCGCCGTCTCCGCCGTGCAGGCCGTCGCCTACGGGACCGGGAACACCGGAGCCATCGAGTGGCTGGGCCTCTTCTCCCCGATCACCCTGATCGACGGCGTGCAGACCGCGTTCCTCGGTGCGACCTCCAACTTCCCTGGCGGCGGGAGCCTCTCGGCCGGCACCGGCACCGTCTACCTGCTCGTCATCCTCGGCCTCATCGCCGGCTCCTACGCCGCGCTGATGGCCCGCTACCGGAAGGCCGGGCTGTGACAATCATCGACATCGACCACGCCTCTCGCTGGTTCGGGAACGTCGTCGCCGTCAACGACGTGACCATGCGCATCGGCCCCGGCGTCACCGGACTCCTCGGCCCCAACGGCGCGGGCAAGTCCACCCTCATCAACATGATGGGCGGCTTCCTCGCTCCCTCCACGGGCACCGTCACCCTCGACGGCGCGCCGATCTGGCGCAACGAGCAGGTCTACCGGCAGATCGGCGTGGTCCCCGAGCGCGAGGCCATGTACGACTTCCTCACCGGCCGGGAGTTCGTCGTCGCCAACGCCGAACTGCACGGGCTCGACGACGCGGCGGCCCAGCGGGCGCTGGCGACCGTCGAGATGGAGTACGCCCAGGACCGCAAGATCTCCACGTACTCCAAGGGCATGCGCCAGCGCGTGAAGATGGCCTCCGCGCTCGTCCACGAGCCGTCGGTGCTGCTGCTGGACGAGCCCTTCAACGGTATGGATCCGCGCCAGCGCATGCAGCTCATGGACCTGCTGCGGCGGATGGGCGACGAGGGCCGCACCGTCCTGTTCTCCTCCCACATCCTGGAGGAGGTCGAGCAGCTCGCTTCCCACATCGAGGTGGTCGTCGCCGGCCGGCACGCCGCGTCCGGTGACTTCCGTAAGATCCGCCGCCTGATGACGGACCGCCCGCACCGCTACCTCGTCCGCTCCTCCGACGACCGGGCCCTCGCCGCGGCCCTGATCGCCGACCCGTCGACCGCCGGCATCGAGGTCGACCTCCAGGAAGGCGCCCTGCGCATCCAGGCCGTGGACTTCGGGCGCTTCACCGAGCTGCTGCCCCGCGTCGCCCGCGCGCACGGCATCCGGCTGCTGACGGTCTCGCCCTCCGACGAGTCCCTCGAATCGGTCTTCTCCTACCTCGTCGCGGCCTGAAAGGAGCTGGCAACCATGTACAACCCCACCGTCGCCCGGCTCACCTACCGGGCCCTCCTCGGCCGTCGCCGCGCCGCGATCCTCTTCGCGCTGCCCGCCCTGCTGATCGTCATCTCCCTCGCCGTCCGCTTCCTCACCGGGGTGGACGACAAGGTCGCCGCCGACCTGCTCGGCGGGTTCGCGCTCGCCACCATGGTTCCGCTGATCGGCGTCATCGCCGGCACCGGAGCGATCGGGCCCGAGATCGACGACGGCTCGATCGTCTACCTGCTCTCCAAGCCGGTGAAGCGCCCGACGATCATCATGACCAAGCTGATCGTCGCAATCGCCGTCACCATGGCCTTCTCCGCCATCCCCACCCTGATCGCCGGCTTCATCCTCAACGGCAACGGACAGCAGATCGCCGTCGCCTACACCGTCGCCGCCCTCGTCGCCTCGATCGCCTACAGCGCGCTCTTCCTGCTGCTGGGCACCGTCAGCCGGCACGCGGTCGTCTTCGGCCTGGTCTACGCCCTGATCTGGGAGTCCCTCTTCGGCAGCCTCGTCTCCGGCGCCAAGACCCTCAGCGTCCAGCAGTGGGCCCTGGCCCTGGCCGAGGAGGTCGCCGGACCGGGATACGTCGACTCCAGCGTGGGCCTGACCACCGCCGCGCTCCTGCTCCTCGCGGTCACCGTCGGAGCCACCGCCTACGCGGGCCAGAAGCTGCGCCGCCTCACCCTGGCCGGCGAGGAATAGACTCACCGCCCACGGCTCCGCACACCGTGCCCCGCCCGGCCCACCGGCCAGGCGGGGCACGGCCGTACGGGGCATCATCGGGGCATGATCGAGCACACCGGACCCGAGCCTTCCAGGCCTCTGCGGGCCTGGATACGCTCCTCGCCCGGCACGCACATATGGCTGCTGATCGTGGCCGTGACCAGCGTTGTCGTGGCGATCGCCCCGGACCGGCTCGACCACGTGCTGCTCCACCGCAACAGCAGCAACATCCACCAGCTGGTCAAGTACCCCTTGCGGGCCCTGCTCAGCAGCGCCTTCTGGATCGAGAACCCGGCCTCGCTCGCCCTCTACACCCTGCTCTTCGAGTGCTTCCACGCCACCGTCGAACGCTGGCTGGGCACCCTGCGCTGGCTCGTCATCGTCGCGACCGCCCACATCGTCGCCACCCTCGCCAGCCAGAAGGTCCTCCTGATGGCCATCCAGGACAACCGCGCGCCGCACAGCATGACCCACGTCGTGGACATAGGCGTCAGCTACGGGCTCGCGGCCTCCATCGGCGTCCTGACCTACCGGCTCCCAGACCCCTGGAGATGGCTCTACCTGGCCGGCGCCGTGGCCTTTTTCGGGATCCCCCTCCTCACAGGCGGCACCTTCACCGACCTCGGCCACGCCATCTCGCTGGCCGTCGGGCTGCTGGCCTGGCCGCTGACCCTCCACCCCGACCCGCACGGGGCCCACGTTTCACGTGAAACATGAGCCGCCCTGCCCGTCGCCCCTGTGAGCGCCGGGAAATTCGCTGGTAAGGGGTGTGCGGCACCGGCAGAGTGGGAGGTGCGGGGAGCAACAAAAAGGTCCGGGACAGCCACTTCGAGCGCGCCTCACGGCGCGGGCTGTTCCGGACCTTCTTTCTCCCTGCGGAGATGTCTGCGCGTGCTCAGGCGGCGCCCAGCAGGCGTTCCAGCACCACGGCGATGCCGTCTTCCTGGTTGGAGGTGGTCACCTCGTCGGCCACGGCCTTCAGGTCGGCGTGGGCGTTGGCCATCGCGACACCGTGCGCCGCCCAGCCGAACATGGGGATGTCGTTGGGCATGTCACCGAAGGCGATCGTCTCGGCCGCCTTCACCTTCAGCCGCCGGGCGGCGAGCGAGAGCCCCGTGGCCTTGCTCAGCCCCAGCGGCAGGATCTCCACTATCCCCGGGCCGGCCATCACGATGTCGACCAGGCTGCCGACGATCTCCCGGGCCACCTTGACCAGCTCGTCCTCGCCCATCCCCGGGTGCTGGATGTACAGCTTGTTGAGCGGAGCGCTCCAGACGGCCGCCGTGTCCTCCAGGTAGAGCGCCGGGAGGCCCTCCTGCACCTGGTAGCCGGGGCCGAACAGGACCTCGCCGTCCACCCCGTCCCGGCTGGCGGCCAGCGCCAGCGGACCCACCTCGGCCTCGATCTTCGACAGCGCCAGACCGGCCAGCTGCCGGTCCAGCGTCACCGAGGTCAGCAGCCGGTGCGCCCCCGCGTCGTAGACCTGAGCGCCCTGCCCGCACACGGCGATCCCCTTGTAGCCGAGGTCGTCCAGCACGCTCCGGGTCCAGGGCACGGCCCGGCCGGTGACGATGATGTGGGCCGCGCCCGCCGCGGTGGCCGCGGCGAGCGCCTCACGGGTGCGCTCCGAGACGGTGTCGTCGTCACGCAGGAGCGTGCCATCGAGATCCGTCGCGACGAGCTTGTACGGGAACGGGGCCGGACTCACTTGGCGATCGGCTCCAGGAGCTCGCGGCCGCCCAGGTAGGGGCGGAGCACCGGCGGGACCCGAACGGAGCCGTCGGCCTGCTGGTGGTTCTCCAGGATGGCGACGATGGTGCGCGGGACGGCGCACAGAGTGCCGTTCAGCGTGGACAGCGGAGCGGTCTTCTTGTCCTCGCGGTAGCGGATCTGCAGGCGGCGGGCCTGGAAGCCGTCACAGTTCGAGGCGGAGGTCAGCTCGCGGTACTTGCCCTGGGTCGGGATCCAGGCCTCGCAGTCGAACTTGCGCGAGGCGGAGGAGCCCAGGTCGCCGGTGGCGACGTCGATGACCTGGAACGGCAGCTCCAGGCTGGTCAGCCACTGCTTCTCCCACTCCAGGAGCCGCTGGTGCTCGGCCTCGGCGTCCTCCGGCGCGACGTACGAGAACATCTCGACCTTGTCGAACTGGTGGACGCGGAAGATGCCGCGGGTGTCCTTGCCGTAGGTGCCGGCCTCGCGGCGGAAGCACGGCGAGAAGCCGGCGTACCGCAGGGGCAGCTTGTCGGCGTCGATGATCTCGTCCATGTGGTACGCGGCGAGCGGGACCTCGGAGGTGCCGACCAGGTAGAAGTCGTCCTTCTCCAGGTGGTACACGTTCTCCGCGGCCTGACCGAGGAAGCCGGTGCCCTCCATGGCGCGCGGGCGGACCAGCGCGGGGGTGAGCATCGGGATGAAGCCGGCTTCGGTGGCCTGCGCGATCGCCGCGTTGACGAGGGCGAGTTCCAGCAGGGCGCCGACGCCCGTCAGGTAGTAGAAGCGCGAGCCGGACACCTTGGCGCCGCGCTCGACGTCGATGGCGCCCAGCAGCTCGCCGAGCTCCAGGTGGTCCTTGGGCTCGAAGCCCTCGGCGCCGAAGTCGCGGATCGTGCCGTGCGTCTCCAGGACGGTGAAGTCCTCTTCGCCGCCGACGGGGACGTCCTCGTGGACGATGTTGCCGAGCTTGAGCAGAAGCTGCTTGGCAGCCTCGTCCGCCTCGTTCTGCTCCGCCTCCGCCGCCTTGACGTCGGCCTTGAGCTGCTCGGCCTTGGCCAGCAGCTCGGCCCGCTCCTCGGGAGTGGCCTTGGGGATGAGCTTGCCGAGGGACTTCTGCTCATTGCGCAGTTCGTCGAAGCGCATGCCGGAGGACCTGCGGCGCTCGTCGGCGGAGAGCAGTTCGTCGACGAGGTCGACGTCTTCTCCACGGGCGCGCTGCGAGGCGCGGACACGGTCAGGGTCTTCACGGAGCAGCCGAAGGTCAATCACCCCTCCAGGCTACCGGTCTGGGCTTCCTGGGATCACACCGATATCACGCTGCGTGTCATTATGTCCCGATTGGGATGAATGGAAATCTCTTGTTCCGGTGGCTGGAAGAGGCTGCTCGGGGCGGCCGATAAACCCGGCCCGATTCCCCGAAAAGGGGCACGCCGGGAGCCGGTCGGCGGGGTCTGAGCAGCGCCGGGGGCTCGGCCTTGTCCACAGGAATTCCCCCGGGGGCCCCCTTATCCACAGGCTGTGTGCCGGATCTGTGGACACAGAATCAGATCAATAGAGGTCCGCGAGCGGTCGGGCCTTCCATGGTTCAAACCGCCCTCACACACTCATTCGGGTGGGAATAACTCGCTCCAAAGAGTTGATCGGTGATACGGGGGTGACGCCGTTCACCTGCCGCTTCCCAGAGCGAAACCTGAGCCGCCCGGCCGATTTGTCGACCTTGTCGTGCCGCTCTGTCGACTTGTCCCCAGGTCCCCATCTCGCCCTGTGGATAACTCTGTGGACAAGTGGAAGAGGTGGGGACGGACTACGCCCGGCCGTCGAGGCAGCGCGCCAGCCAGTCGGAGGCCTCGGTGAAGTCGCCATCCGAGGTGCCCGGCCGCGCCGCACGCACCTCACTCAGCGCGACGCCCGCGCGCGGGTACGAGCCCAGGAAGCGGACCTGCGGACAAGTGCGGCGCAGCCCCATCAGGGCCTCGCTCACCCGGCGGTCGGAGATGTGCCCCTCGGCGTCCACCGCGAAGCAGTAGTTGCCGATCCCCTCGCCGGTCGGCCGGGACTGGATCAGCATCAGGTTCACGCCCCGGACGGCGAACTCCTGCAGGAGCTCCAGCAGGGCGCCGGGGTGGTCGTCGCCGAGCCACAGCACCACGGAGGTCTTGTCGGCGCCCGTGGGGGCGGCCGGCCGGGCGGGCCGCCCGACCAGCACGAACCGGGTCTCGGCGTTCTGCGCGTCGTGGATCTCGGTGACCAGCGCCTCCAGCCCGTACGTGGCGGCGGCGAACTCACCCGCGAAGGCGGCGTCGAACCGGCCCTCCTGGACCAGCCGGGCGCCGTCGGCGTTGGAGGCGGCCGACTCCCACACCGCGTCGGGCAGGTGCGTCCGCAGCCAGTTGCGCACCTGCGGCTGGGCGACCGGGTGGCCGGTGACGGTCTTGATGTCCGACAGCTTGGTCCCGGGCCGCACCAGCAGTGCGAACGCGATGGGCAGCAGCACCTCGCGGTAGATCATCAGCGGCTCGCCGGAGGCCAGCTCGTCGAGGGTGGCGGTGACCCCGCCCTCCACCGAGTTCTCGATCGGCACCAGCGCGGCCGCGGCCTCGCCGTTGCGCACGGCGTCCAGGGCGGCCGGGACCGACACCATCGGGACGAGCTCCCGGGTGGCGGCTTCCGGCAGGGTGCGGAGGGCCGCTTCGGTGAACGTGCCCTCGGGACCGAGATAGGTGAAGCGCGTGGCCGACATGCGATCAGCCTAATGCCGGTCAGGCCGCCGCCGCGGGGCCGTTCACCCTTCGAGCAGGCGCTGCCCGACGTACTCTCCGGCGCGCGGGCCGGGCGGTACGGCGTACAGGCCGCTCGACTCGTGCCGGATGAACTCCGACAGCGCGTCGCCGCGGTCGAGCTTGCGCTGGACCGGCACGAACCCGCGCAGCGGGTCGGCCTGCCAGCAGATGAAGAGCAGACCCGCGTCCGGGGTGCCGTCGGGGGCGATTCCGTCGTGGAAGGAGAACGGCCGCCGAAGCATGGCGGCGCCCCCGTTCTGCGCCGGCGCGGAGATCCGCGCGTGCGCGTTGGACGGGATCACCGGCTTGCCGTCGGGGCCCAGCTTGTCCAGGGCCAGGGCGGTGGTCTCGCTGCCGCCGGTCAGGGGCGCGCCATTGGACTTCGTCCGGCCGATCACCTGTTCCTGCTGCGCCAGGGACTGCTTGTCCCAGTCGTCCAGCAGCATCCGGATCCGGCGGACGACCGCGTACGAGCCCCCGGCCATCCAGGCGTGCTCCGCGGGGCCGGGCCCTGCGGCCGGAACGAAGATCCGCTTGTCGAAGTCGCGGTCCGCGGGCTTCGGGTTGCCGGTGCCGTCGATCTGCCCCATGAGGTTGCGAGCGGTCATCGGGGAGGCGGTGGCGCCGGGGGAACGGTTGAAGCCGTTCATCTGCCAGCGCACCCGGGCGGCCTCCCCGGCGTCCTTCTGGAGGGCGCGCAGGGCGTGGAAGGCCACGAGGCCGTCGTTCGCGCCGATCTGCACCCACAGGTCGCCGTTGCTGCGCTGGGCGTCGAGCCGGTCCGAGGAGAAGTCGGGCAGCGGGTCGAGGGCGACCGGCCGGCGGGCGGTGAGGCCCGTGCGCTCGAAGAAGGAGTGACCGAAGCCGAAGGTGACGGTGAGGGAGGACGGCCCCGCGTCGAGGGCGATCCCGCTGTCCGTGGTCGGAGCGGTCTCCCCCGCCATGAGCCGCCGGGCGGTCTCGGACCAGCGGCGCATCAGCGCCGCGGCCTCCGTGCGCCCGGCGCCCGGCGCCAGGTCGAAAGCGAGGACGTGGCCCTTGGCCTGGAGCGGGGTGGTGATGCCCGCTTGGTGGTCCCCCTCGAAGGCCACCTCCGTGGAGCCCAGGGAGGCGAGGGATCCGGCCGCGCCGGGGGTGCCGGCCGGGGAGTCGGTGACCGTCGAGTGGACGAGGGCGCCGCCGGTGGCGCCGAGCGCGAGGCCGACGGCGCCTGCGGCGCCGACCGTGCCCAGCAGCCGGCGCCGGGAGATCTCGATGTCGGGGTTGCTCGCGGTGGTGCTGTCGGTCACGCTGTTCAGCCGATCTTCACGTTCTTCTGGACGGTCGTCTGGTCGATGTCGGAGGTGCGGACGGTCACGTCGATGCGCCACTCGCCCGCGAGGGGGAGCTGGACCCCGGACGCCGTCCAGTGTCCGGGAGCGTCGCGGTCCGGGGCCACCGGAAGCGGGCCGATCTCCTTGGCCGGGAGGGTGAAGGAGACCTTGATCTCCGGAAGGTCGGCGGGCTTGCCGTCGGCGCCGTCCGCCCACAGGTGGAGGGTGTTGGCGCCGACCCGGCCCGGGTCCAGCTCCAGCCGGACGGTGCCCTTGCCGTTCTGGCCGCCGGTGTCGTACGGCAGGGTGATCTTGATGGCGCGATTGGGCACCGCGGTGGCGGCCGAGCCCCGGCCGGCCTCCTGCTCCACGGCCCGACCCGGCTCGGTGCTGGTCAGGACCGTGGTGACGGCCAGCAGGACGACGGCCACCGCGGCTTCGGCGAGCACGGAGCGGCGCAAGCCCGCGCGGCCCGGGTCGGCGTCGCGGACCTGGTTCTCCAGGGCCTTCTCACGGGCCGCGCGCTGCCGGGCGAGCTGCGCCGCCCGCTTCGGGTCGGCGGGCTCTCCGAGCTCGGTGGTCTCGGCGGACTCGGAGGTCTCGGAGGTCTCGGCGGTGTCGACGGATCCGGTCGGCGTTTCACGTGAAACATCGCCGGCGGCCCCGACCGCGACCGGCTCGGCCACCCTGTCCTCCACCGCGACGTCGGCCAGCCGGGCGGTCCACTTGCGGGAGAGGTAGGCGATGCCGACGAGGACGGCCACCAGGGCGACCTTGATCAGCAGCAGACGCCCGTAGCTGGTGCCGGTGAGCGCCGACCAGCTGCCGAGCTGGCGCCAGGACTGGTAGACGCCGGTGACCGTGAGGACCAGGACGCTGATGAAGGCGACCCGGGAGAAGCGCTGGACGGCGGTCCGCTCGATGTCGGGCACCTTGCGGAGGGCGACGAGCAGGGCGGCGAGTCCGCCGAGCCAGGTGGCCACGGCCAGCAGGTGCAGGATGTCGGCCGGCATGGCGATGCCGGGCTGGATGCCGGTGGAGGCGTGCTCGGCGAGGGCCCAGGTGGCGGCGATGCCGGCGGCCACGACCGTGCCGCCGATGCCGAGCCCGAAGGCCAGGTCGCTGGTGTCCTTCGTCTGCTCGGAGGTCTGCGATCCGGAGTCCTTCTGGCGGCGCGCGTAGGCACCGAAGAGCACGGCGATGAACAGCGCGGCCGCGCCGAGCAGCAGCAGCCGGGACAGGAAGGAGGCGCCGGTCTTGGTCTCCAGGACGGCCTTGAGCCCGTCGAGGTCGAAGGCGTCCGCGAACTTGCCCGACCCGGTGTAGGGGGTGCGGAGCACCAGCATCGCCAGCGTCGCGGCGGTCAGGGTGACCCAGCCCCGGACGACCAGCTTCTGCAGCGGCCGCTCGGCGGAACCCCGGCGCCAGCACAGCAGGATGAAGGCGGAGCCGCCGACGAGGACGGTGAACCCGGCATAGGCGGCGTAACGGGCGATGCCGTACGCGATGCCGACGGGGCCGCCGCCCACCTTCTGCGTGGGCAGGGCGACGGACGTGGCCGAGGGTGCGCCGACGGAGAAGGTGAAGGCACCGGAGACCGGGTGGCTGTCGGCGGAGACGGCCTGCCAGGCGACGGTGTAGGTGCCGTTGGGCAGCCCGGAGTGCAGGGCGGTCCCGTAGCGGATGGTCGATCCGCTGCACATGTTCCGCAGCTCGCCGGTGTCGACGCGCTTGCCCTGTGGGTCCATGACGCGGATGGAGTCGTCACCCATGGCGACCTCCTCCGAGAAGGAGAGGGTCACCTGGGCGGGCGCCGTGGCGACCACCGCCCCGTCCTGGGGGTCGCTCGCGGTGAGTGCGGCGTGCGCCGTGGCCGGGGCGGCCGCGGTGAACAGGGCTGCCAGCAGGGCTGCGAGAACCAGCGCCAGCCGCGGCAGGGATGCCGTGGCGCGGACGCGGAAAGGAGGAGGAGCGGGGGCGGTGGCCGTCATGGCGTGTCAGTTCCTCGGTCCGTCAGTGGGCAGTGGAGTTCTGGGCGTTGTACGTCCGTTCCTTGACGTCCAGCTCGACCTTGACCGGATCGGCCTTCTCGAAACGCAGCTCGATGGTGACCTTGTCGCCCACGTTCGGCTTGTTCTTGAGGCCCATGAACATGATGTGGTTGCCGCCGCGCTCCAGCTTGAGCTCGCCGCCCGCGGGCAGGTCCATCGACTGGACCTGCTGCATCTTCTGGTCCTTGGTCTCGTGGATCTGCAGATCGTCCGAGAGCGGGCTGGTGACCGCGACCAACTTGTCGGCGGTCTTCGAGTCGTTCTTGATGACCATGAAAGCGCCGGCCATCTTGTCGTTGACCGGCTCGGGCATGTAGGCCCCGCTGACGGCCGGCTGCGGCTTGGCCGCGTCCCCCGCCTTCGTACCGACGCTCGCGTTCGACGAGGATTCCGCGTCCGAGGAGGAGGAAGAGGAGGAGCAGCCGGATATGGCGAGCGCGGCCGTCAGGGAGAGGGCGGCGGCGAGGGTGCGGGTGGTGCGGGCGTTCACGGGTTCTCTCCCTTGATGAGCTTCGGCAGGTCCTTGGTGTAGTCGTCGACGGTCGTGCCCTCGCCGTAGAGGACGTAGCCCTCGTCGGTCTTGGGCGAGAACGCGATGACCTGGGCCCCGTGCATGGAGACGATGCTGCCGTCCGCCTCCTTCTTCGGGGCCTCGATACCGATGCCGAGGGAGCGGGCGGCGGCCTGGATGGTGGAGAAGTCGCCGGTCAGTCCGGTGAAGGCCGGGTCCTGGGCCCTGAGCCAGGCGCCGAGGGACTCGGGGGTGTCGCGCTCGGGGTCCGTGGTGACGAAGACGACCCGGAGCTTGTCCTGGTCCTCCTTGGGGAGGGCCTTCTTGGCGACGGCGATGTTGCTCATCGTCAGAGGGCACACGTCGGGGCAGTTGGTGTAGCCGAAGTAGATGAGCGTCGGCCGGCCCTTGGTCTGCTCGCGCAGGTTCCACGGCTTGCCGGTGGTGTCCGTGAGGACGAGCTCCGGCTTGTCGAAGGGGCGGTCGAGGACGGTCGCGGCTCCGGTCTTCTGCTGGCCGGTGAGCTGCGTGACCGACCCGGTGTCCTTGGCCGGCTCACCGCCGCAGGCGGTGAGGGTGAGCGCGGCCGCCACCGCGAGGGCGACGGCTGCCACACGTGAGGTGCGCATATCGAAATGTCCCTGAGATCGGGGATGGTGCGGATGTTCGTGGGAGGGCCCGGGGGTGGGGCCGGTGGACGGGCCCCGGAGGGCCCGTCGACGCACACGGGCCCGCGGGCCGGTGGATCAGGCGGAACGGCGGCGCGAGGCGATGCCGAAGGCCACCCCGCCGAGGCCGAGGACGATGCCGGCGATGCCGAGGGCGCGCGCGGTCGTGTCCGAGCCGCTCTTGGCGGCGGCCTCGTCGTGCTTCTCGTCCTGGCCGCTGTTCTTGGAGTCCTTGGCGTCGGCCGGCTTGGCGTCGTCGTGGTGGTCGTCCGCGCCCTTGGCGGCGGTCAGCTTCAGCGTGGGCGCGGGGGTCTGCGGCTCGGGGGCGCCTTCCTTGGCCTCCTCGATCCAGCGGACGACCTCGTTGTTGTCGTACGTCTGGATGGCCTTGAAGACCATCTTGTCGGCGTTCTCGGGGAGCTTGCCGACGGAGACCGGGAACTGCTGGAACTTGCCGGGTTCGATCTTGCCGCCGGTCCAGGTCACCTTGGTGACGACCTCGTTGACCTGCTTGCCGTGCACGCTCAGCGGCTTGTCGAGCTTGGTCTTCTCGACGGTGGACGTCCAGCCGGGGATGTCCTGCGGCATGACGGAGGTCAGCGGCTGGTCGGCCGGGAAGTTGACCTCCAGCTGGGTGGTCGAGGCGTTGTCGCGCTCGTTCGGGACCTTGAAGCTGATCGTCGCGTAGCCGCCCTTGGTGGCCTCGCCGGGCTGCACGCTGACGTGCGCGAAGGCGGTGCCGGACAGGGCGAGGACGGCGCCGGCGGCGAGGGCGGCGGCGAAGGAGACGCGCGAGGTCTTCATGACAGGAACACTCCACGGAAGCAGTGGTGAACGGTGGATCCGGACGCGCGGGCGCGCGCGGATTTCACGGCACCGGTGCTCCCGCCGTGTGTCCCGGGGAGTGGAGGTGCCGCGTCAGGCTGCGAGGACGAGCGCAGCCGGCGGTCCACGCCGGATCACGGTGTGCAGGAGTGCGTCCCGGCCGATCGTCGCGGCGGGCGCGGCAGCGGTCCGGCGGGCCCGGGGGCCGCGCGCGGGGGCGCCGAGGAGCCCGGCCGTGAGGACCCGTACGAAGGCCAGCGCCGCGCGCAGCGGACGTATGGGGTCGGCTTCGGCGGAGAGCCGGGACAGTTCGACGAGGCGGAACAGCGCGGCGTCACCCCGGCCCAGGAGCCAGCCGGCCGCGAGCGCGGCCAGCAGGTGGCCGAGCAGCATGGCCGGGCTGAACAGTCCGATCGCGGGGGCGCCGGTCTGCGCTTCGGCCAGGTGCACGTGGCCCATGTGGCCCGACGAGGCCGCCTGCGCGGCCAGGGCCGCCGGGTCCAGCCCGGCGGTCTCCAGGATCCGCCGGGCGTCGGCCTGGCTCAGCGGTACGGAGTTGCCCCCGCAGATCAGCTGGGCGGCCAGCGCCGCGAGCGAGGTGTCGGAGCCCGCGGCCGGCGCCTGCGCGGCGGCGGCACCGTGCTGGCCGAGGCCGAACAGGGTGTGCAGCCCGAGCTGGCCCACGGCCAGCCCGGCGGCGATGGCGGGCCGCGGGCGGCGGCGCCCCGCGAGGGGGGCCGCGACCGCGAAGACCGCGACGAAGGCCAGGGCCAGCGCCCACCACGGCACGGTCGCGCAGGAGGCCACGGCGTGGCCGGCTGCGGACAGCACGACGCAGACCGCGGTGAACACCGCGGCCCGGGTCGTCCGGAGGCCTGCTCCGGCTCGTGTCGTATGGGTGGCAGTCATGGCCGGGCCATCATCGCACTGGGCCCCTGCCCTGCCTACGGCAGGTACTGGAGGGACCCTATGGTTCCGGTGTGCGGTGGGTGCAGCGTCAGCGGCGCGTCAGCCTGCGATCAGGCCCCGGACCAGGGCCTCACGGCGCCCGCCCGCCGGGCGCCGGCCGCAGGCTGACCGTGCTCTGACGTGCGCGCTCGGGCGGCTCCCCGGCCGTCGGAGTCCGTGTGCCTACGCGCCCGATACACGCCGGACGCACATGCCGCATCGGCCGAATGAGGGCTGTGCAGGCCGCCGGGGGCTTACGCCCCACCCTGGGCGGCAATAGGTAACCGTATGAGTATCTGGTGGTCTCTCCACTTGCGGCGCGAAGCCGCGAGCGTGCCGCTCGCCCGGCGACTGCTGCTGGGGACGATGGAGACCGCGGGGGTGGATCCGGACATCTCCTACGAGCTGTCGGTCGCGCTGAGCGAGGCGTGCGCGAACGCCGTGGAGCACGGCGGCCGGGGCGGCCCGTCCGGAGGTCCCGTCGGCGTCCCCGCCGACGAGGTCGTGGACGGCACCGAGGCGTACCACGTCACCGCCTACCTCGACGGGGACCGCTGCCGCATCGAGGTCGCCGATTCGGGTCCGGGTTTCCCGCCCTCGACGGTGGCCCGTCGCAGACCCTCCCTGGCCGAGAGCGGCCGGGGCCTGCACCTGATCGGGGAGCTCGCCGACCACGTCCGCCTGCGCAACCGGCCGGGCCGGGGGGCCGTGGTGAGCTTCGAGCGGATGCTGAAGTGGCGTGACGACGCGCTGCTGACGGTGTCCTAGGAACACCGATGGGCGGGGGAACCGGCTCCGGCTCCCCCGCCCGCCGTCACAGCGCGGGCGTCAGCCCTTGAGCCGCGCCATCCAGGCCTCGACCTCGACCGAGGTGCGCGGCAGGCCCGCCGACAGGTTCCGGTTGCCGTCCTCGGTGACGAGGATGTCGTCCTCGATCCGGACGCCGATGCCCCGGTACTCCTCGGGCACGGTCAGGTCGTCGGCCTGGAAGTACAGACCGGGCTCGACGGTCAGGCACATGCCCGGCTCCAGCGTGCCGTCGACGTACGCCTCGGTGCGGGCGGCGGCGCAGTCGTGGACGTCCATGCCCAGCATGTGACCGGTGCCGTGCAGGGTCCAGCGGCGCTGCAGCCCGAGCTCCAGGACACGCTCGACCGGGCCCTCCAGCAGGCCCCACTCCACGAGCTTCTCGGCCAGCACGTGCTGGGCGGCGTCGTGGAAGTCGCGGTACTTCGCACCCGGCTTGACGGCGGCGATGCCGGCTTCCTGGGACTCGTAGACCGCGTCGTAGATCTTGCGCTGGATGTCGGTGTACGTGCCGCTGATCGGCAGCGTGCGCGTGACGTCGGCGGTGTAGAGGGAGTGGGTCTCCACGCCGGCGTCGAGCAGCAGCAGGTCGCCGGAGCGGACGGCGCCGTCGTTGCGGACCCAGTGCAGGGTGCAGGCGTGGGCGCCGGCGGCGGCGATGGTGCCGTAGCCGACGTCGTTGCCCTCGACGCGGGCGCGCAGGAAGAAGGTGCCCTCGATGTAGCGCTCGGAGGTGGCCTCCGCCTTGTCGAGGACCTTCACGACGTCCTCGAAGCCGCGGACGGTGGAGTCCACGGCCTTCTGCAGCTCGCCGATCTCGAAGGCGTCCTTCACGGCGCGGGCCTCGGAGAGGTAGACGCGCAGCTCCTCGTCGCGCTCCTTGGTCACCTTGTCGGTGAGCGCGGACTCGATGACGGAGTCGTGGCCGCGGACGGCGCGGACCGGGCCGGTGGCCTCGGTGAGGGCCTCGGGCAGCTCGCGGACGTCCTTGGCCGGGATGCCCAGGACCTGCTCGGCCTCGGCGAGGGAGTGGCGGCGGCCGACCCAGAGCTCGCCCTGGCCCGACAGCCAGAACTCGCCGTTCTCGCGGTCCGAGCGGGGCAGCAGGTAGACGGTGGCCTCGTGGCCGGTCTCCCCGGTGGGCTCCAGGACCAGGACGCCGTTCTCGGTCTGGTCGCCGGTGAGGTACGCGTACTCGGTGGAGGCGCGGAAGGGGTACTCGGTGTCGTTCGAGCGGGTCTTCAGGCGGCCAGCCGGGATCACCAGGCGCTCGCCGGGGAAGCGCGCGGACAGCGCGGCGCGGCGGTCGGCGGTGTGACCGGCCTGGGCGATGGGCTCCAGGCCGTGCAGCTCGGTGTCGGCCCAGCCGGTGCGCATGCTCTCCGCGAGTTCCTCGCTGACGCCCGGGTACAGCCCGTTCTTGCGCTGCTTGTGCTTCTTCTGGGGCTGCTCTTCTTCCGGGGTCTCCGGGGTGAGCTCGTCAGCCACGTCATCTCCTCAGCCGCTACGACACGCACGGGTCCGGGTGCGAACCCCGTTCATCGTATGTGTGAGGAGGCGGGGCCCGGCCAGTCTTGTGACATACAAGTCAAAACGGGCGCCCGCCACCGGGCCTCGGCCGGTCGGTCGAATCCGTGGGATCCGTCGGATCCGTCCGATCAGTCGAACCGGGCCGCGAGCAGCACGACGTCCTCGGTGTCCCGGTACGGGTCGGAGGAGGAGACCGGTCCCGGTCCGTCCTCGGGGAGCACCGTGCGCAGGATGTGGTCGCAGAGGGCCGCCGGGTCCTCCCGGGCGCTGCGCGGAACCCCCGCCGCCGCCGCGTGCAGCCGGGCGTAGGCCCGGTCCATGGGGTCGCCGGTCCGCCGCAGCAGCCCGTCCGTGTACAGCAGCACCGTTTCTCCGGATGCGGGCTCGATCTCCACGCTGGGGGCTTCCCAGCAGGCCAGCATCCCCAGCGGCGCCGAGAGGGAGGTCTCGACGTACTCGGTGCGCCGCTCGCCGATGAGCAGCGGCGGGGTGTGGCCCGCACCGGCCAGGATGATCTTGCGGGTGGCGGGTTCGCAGTACGCGAAGAGCGCGGTGGCCGAACGCGCGGGTTCGGTCAGGCGCAGCAGCAGCTCCAGGTCGGACAGGACCGCGACGGGGTCCTCCCCCTCCATGACGGCGTACGCGCGCAGCGAGGCCCGCAGCCGGCCCATCGCGGCGACGGCGCTCGGCCCGGATCCGGTGACCGATCCGACGGCCAGCCCCATGGCGCCCTCGGGCAGCGGCAGGGCGTCGTACCAGTCGCCGCCGCCCAGCGGTCCGGTGCGGTGCCGGGAGGCGAGCTGGACCCCGGGGATCCGGGGCAGCCGGCTGGGCAGCAGTTCCTCGGAGACGGTGGCCAGCCGGGTGCGGGAGCGGTCCACCTCCAGCATCCGGGCCAGGTGCTCGGCGGCGTGCCGGACGTAGAGGCCGACGAGGTCGCGCTGGCGGTCGCTCGGCTCGGCCTGTTCGTCGTAGAGCCAGACGGCGGCGCCGAGCCGGCCGGTGGCGTCGGCGGTGAGCGGCAGCGCGTAGCTGGCGGCGTAGCCGAGGCGGGCCGCGACCTCGCGGTGGCGGGGGTCGACGGGGGGCTCGTAGCCCCCGGCTCCGGGGGCGGCCGCGGCCGGGCCGGGTTCGGGGAGCACCTCGGAGCCGCCGTGGGCGTCGGGGAGTCCGTCGAGGATGCGGCCGTACGAGGTCGCGCTGCGCGGCACGGTCTCGATGTGGCCGAGCTCGGCGCGGCCCAGGCCCAGGCCGATGGTGGCGGTGGGGCCGAGCCCGTCGGAGGGCTCCAGGACGATCAGTCCGCGGCGGGCGCCGACGAGGGCGGCGCCGGCGCGCAGGAACTCGCGCAGGGAGGTGTCGAGGTCACTGGCCCGGGCGAGGCGCTCGGTCAGTTCGTGGAGGGTGGTGAGGTCGGAGACCATGCCCGCCAGCCGGTCCTGGATGACACTGCTCGCGGCAGGCGGGGCGGCTGGGGCGGGAGCGGTCCGGGAGGACGCGGCCGCGGCGGCGGACAGGGGGTTGGTCGTGGGTGTGGGCGCGGCAGTGTGCGCTGACGCTGTAACTGCTGGATCGATTCCAGCCACTTTCGGCAGATGCGGGGCGCTCATGGCGTCCGCCTTTCCACCTGGTGCGATTCGCCATATAGCATCGCAAACCCCCAGATCGTGCTGCGCCGCCATCAATGGATCCACATCTACACGCACCCGAGGATCGATGTCCAGCATTGTCCCGGTGGGAATACTGGTGTCCGTGGGACGGCAACTCACTGTCCAGCCGGGGCTAAAACTTGGCTGGAAAAAGCGGGAAGCGGACGGTTTTTGCGATCGACTGGACGGGCGCTCCAAGGGGTCCGGGTACGTAGTCGGTAGTGCCCGGGGCCAGTTGGCGCCCCCGGCACCGCCGGGAACCGCCCGGCCCGGGCCGTCGTCCTTAGCGGCGGCAGCCGGTCTCGACACCGGTGCGGGCCGCTCGGACCAGTCGCTCCGGGCCCCCGCCGGACGTTTGACGGACCCGTAAGAAAACTGCACGAACCGTGTGAACCTGCTTCTGGCGGACTAGTGACGCGAAACGTGTACGTGTGGTGAAACACCGCTCACGTGGTGTGATGTGGCCCTCGACGTTCAACGGAAAGGAACGAGCGCTGATGCGCGAGATCCTCGGAAGGCGTCTCCAGCGGCTCCGCGATCGCTTGAAGTTCCCGCGCGCCGCCTCCCGCTCCGCCGCGGAGGCCGCGGGCGGCGCGGGTCCGTCCCTCCTCGACGCGGCGCTGACCTGCGCCACCGTCCGGCAGTGGCCCGTACTGCCGGGCGTGGGCCGGGCCGGCGCCGACAGTACGCGCTGTGCCTGCCCCGACCCCGACTGCGTGGTGCCCGGAGCCCATCCCTTCGACCCCGGGCTGCTCGCCGCCACCACCGACGCCCGGATGGTGGCCTGGTGGTGGGCCAGGCGGCCCACGGCCCCGGTGCTGCTGGCCACCGGCGGGGACGCCCCGTGCGCGGTGAGCCTGCCGGCGAAGGCGGCCGCGCGTGCCCTCGTACGGCTGGACGCGCAGGGCATGCGGCTCGGCCCGGTCGTCGCCACGCCCACCCGGTGGTCCCTGCTGGTGGCGCCGTACTCGCTGGAACGGCTCGGCGAACTCCTGTACGCCAAGGACCACGTGCCCTCCTCGCTGCGCTTCCACGGCGAGGGCGGCTACCTGCTGCTGCCGCCCTCCCCGGCGTCCGGCGGCGGACAGGTCCGCTGGGAGCGGGAGCCCGAGCCGCTGCACCCCGGCTCCGAGGGGCTGTGGCTGCCGGAGGTGGAGGCGGTCGTGGACGCGCTCGTGGAGGCGAGCAGCAGCGCTCCGGGCGGCGGCAGCCGACTGGCGTACTGAGACGTCGCGGAGCCGGTCCGCTACGGAGCCTCCCGCGGCCGGACCGTCACTCGTACGGGTGCCAGCACGGCCGGTTTCCAAGGGAATTGGGCGCGGGGATCTCCGCGCCCCTTTCCCGCGTCGCTATCTTCGGCGAATGAATCTCCGCCTGATCGGTATCGGCGCCGGTGTGCTGATCATCTTGTCGCTTCCCCTGGCCGGAGCGATCGCCGGGCCGGATTTCGCCGGTCAGGGCGACGGAAAAGGCGGGGGACTGCTCTCCTCGCTCGGCCTTTCCCACCCCTCCCGTACGTCGGACGGGGCGCGGCCCGCCACCGGCCCCGCGCGGCCCGGTCCGCCCGAGCAGCCCCGCACGGACTCCCGCTGTGGTCCCGAACTCTCCGCCCCCCAGGGCCTGGAGGCGCAGACGTGCGTGCTGGCGAGCGAGGGGCGGACCTGGGGCCGGAGCTACTACCGCAACACCAGCGGCCGCGCGCTGGACGCAGTGCTGACGGTGATGGGGCCGGCGGGGCGGACGGTGCAGATCCGCTGCGCGGTGGCCGCGGGGGACGAGCCGGGGCTGTGCGAGACGCCGCGCGGGGAGTCGGCGGGGGCGCCGGACGCCTACTCGGCCGTAGCGGAATTTGCAGTTCCGGACGATGAAGGGCGGCTGCTGCTGCGGTCCGGGAGCAACTCACCGGCGCCTGCGGACGGTTGAACGCCGTCGAAAGACAGAGGCCCGGTCGCTGGCGACGGGGGATGCACCAGCGACCGGGCTACAAGAACGGTAACAAGAGATCGCCTGTTCGCAAATTCGATCTCTGATATTCAGACATCGATTTGCAGGCGATTAGCGGGAGTTGTGACACCGGTCACCGGGCCCGCGCGGGGCTGCGTGCCGCGCGCGGGCCATGAGGACGCCGAGTGGGCGTCAGCTCAGCGTCACCTGGCGGTTGGTGAGTCCGCCGCGCGCCCGGCGCTCCTCCGTGGTCAGCGGGGCGTCGGTGGCCAGGGCCGTGGCCAGGCGCTCCGCGAGCTCGGCGGCGGGCTTCTCGACGTCCTCGGCGGTGACCCCGGTGGGCAGGTCCCAGACGGGGACCATCAGGCCGTGGGCGCGGAAGGAGCCGACGAGCTTGGTGCCCTCACCGAGGGAGGAGGTGCCCGCCGCGTGCAGCCGCGCGAGGGCGTCGAGCAGCTTCTCCTCGGGGTGCGGCATGACCCAGCGCAGGTGGTTCTTGTCCGGGGTCTCGCACCAGTAGGCCGCGTCCACGCCCGTCAGCTTGACGGTCGGGATGGCGGCGGCGTTGGCGCGCTCCAGCGAGGCGGCGATCTCCGGGGAGGCGTTCTGGGCGGCTTCCGCGTCCGGAATCCAGAATTCGAAGCCGGTGTGCACAACCGGCTCGAAAACGCCGTCCAGGTCGAGGAGATCCTGAAGTCGGGGACCCTCGGCCGGCACGCGGCGGGCCGGCACCGGGTTGCCCGGTTCGGCGGTGAGCGCGCGCTCCAGGGTGTCGGCCATGTCGCGGGCCAGGTCGCCGGAGGTCGACTCGTTCTGCAGGCCGAGCAGGACGGAGCCGTCCTCGCGCCGCAGGGCCGGCCAGGCCATGGGCAGCACGGTCACCAGCGTGACGGACGGGACGCCCTCGGGCAGGCCGCCCTTGAGGGTCAGCGGGACGGTGGCCGCGGGGACGAGCTCGCGCAGCGCCACCCAGTCGCACTCGCCCGGCAGTCCCTCGAAGGGGCGCCGCACGTGCTCGGTGACGGCGTGGGCGGCGGCCGCGCCGTGGCAGGCCTTGTAACGGCGCCCGGAGCCGCAGGGGCAGGGCTCGCGCGCGCCCACCACCGGGATCTCCCCGTTGTCGAGCTGCGGCTTCGCGGTCTTCGCGGCGGGGCGCTTCTTGGCCATCGTGGGTGTCTCCCGGTTGCGGCGGTACGGCGGTGTCTCTGGGCGCGAGCCTAGCCGTTCGTACCGCCGGAACCGGTGGGGTGCGGCCGGGGGCACGTCGGCGTGCGCTCCCGGACTGCCGCCCGTGCGGATGGCCGGTGTTGAGAGTCGGTGGTGCGGGTCGGTGGTGCCGGCCGGGACGTCAGGCGTCGAGATCGTCGAAGGCGGCGGCGAAGTCGATCGCCGGGGGAGCGACGCGCGTAGCGAAATCGTCGTGCCGCTGCCCTCGGGCGACGATCACCCACACGGTGACCTCACCCGCCGCCCCGTCGCGGACGCCCCAGTCCTGGGCCAGGGCGCTGATGATGTTCAGCCCGCGGCCCCCGTGCGCGGTGACCGAGGGCGTGGCCGGGACCGGACGGGTCGGGCCGCCGCCGTCCGTGACCTCGACCGTCAGCCGGCCCGCCTTGTCGACGCGCCACGCGGCGCGTATCTCGCCGTCACCGACGTCCCGGGCACCCAGCGGTCTGCCGTGTCGGCAGGCGTTGCTGAGGAGTTCGGAAAGGATCAGTACGGCGTCGTCCACGACCGATTCGGACAGGCCGCTGATGCGCAGCTGTTCGCGCATCCGGTGCCTCGCCTCGCCCACGCCCGCAGGACCATGGCGAATGTCCATGCACGACGACGTGGGCACTTCCTGTGCCATCACCAACGCCACCCCCGGAACCTCCTTAGCCCCACGCCATGGTCTGGATGCCCCAATGGCCTGGACCGGAAACCGCCGTCACACACCCCTCTGACGCATTCATGACCAACGAATGCGGAGCGGATGCGCCGGTGCACACCCTGTCACTGGCGAGGTGTCTGTGACGGGTGCGCAAAAGGGGACGTCAGCGCCTGAGCTGTGACAGAACCTGCCGCGGCCTGTTCGTGATGATCGCTTCTACGCCCAGATCAGCGCACAGCTGAACGTCTTCCGGATCGTTCACGGTCCACACGTGGACGGAGTGCCCGGCGGTCTGCAGCTTGCGGACGAAGCCGGGATGGCTGCGGACGATGCGCATCGACGGCCCGGCGATCCGCACGCCCGCGGGCAGGCGCCCGTCGCGCATCCGGGGTGACACGAACTGCATCAGGTAGACGGTCGGGACCGTCGGGGCGGCCGCGCGCACCCGGTGCAGGGAGCGGGCGGAGAAGCTCATGACCCGTACGGGGTGGGGGCCCTCGGCCGGCGGGGCGTCCAGTCCGAAGCGCTTGAGGAGGAAGAGCAGGCGCTCCTCCACCTGTCCGGCCCAGCGGGTGGGGTGCTTCGTCTCGATCGCGAGCTGAACGGGCCGGCCGGCGTCGGCCACCAGCTCCAGCAGCCGCTCCAGGGTGAGCACGGAGGTGCGCTCCGGGTCCGCGTCCCAGTCGGGGGATTCCTCGCGGTCCTTCCAGGAGCCGAAGTCGAGGGCGGCCAGATCGGCCAGCTCCAGGGCGGAAACGGCGCCCCGGCCGTTGGAGGTGCGGTTCACGCGGCGGTCGTGGACGAGGACCAGGTGGCCGTCGGCGGTCAGCCGGATGTCGCATTCGAGGGCGTCGGCGCCGTCCTCGATGGCCTTGCGGTAGGCGGCCAGGGTGTGCTCGGGGGCATCCTCCGAGGCACCGCGGTGGGCGACGACCTGGATGGGGCGCGGCGTTGCGTGGGTCACCCGGCCATGGTGCCACCGAGGGACCCCCGTATGGCGGGGTGACTCCTGGAGGTGCGTCCGATATGTCGGATATAAAGGAAGGCGGCAGACGCACAGGTCCGGCTTACAGTGCTCTGACGGGTCATGGGAAAGGCTTCGCCCTGGAACTTCTGCGGTGCATCGAACGTTCAGTCGGACCGATGCCCGGAGGGTGTCGGGTCGATATCGCCTGATTTTCCCGGCAGCAGTATTGGCCACCAAGCCGTGTGTGACGAGGAGAGAGCGCTGTGAGCACCGAGAACGAGGGCACCGCGGCCCCGACGCCCCCCGCGGCCCCGTCCGCACCCCCCGTGCCGGTGGCCGCCTCCACCCCCGACCCGGGCGCTCCCGCCGCCCCGGCGCCCCAGGACGTCCCGGCCGGGGCCCCCGCCCCGGCTCCCGGCGCCGAGCAGACCCAGCAGCTCCCGCCCACCCCGTCAGTGCCCCCCGCCGGGCCCCCGGCGTACGGCCACCAGCAGGGCCCGGCCGCCCAGCCGGCGGAGCCCGTCACGACGGTGTACGCCGCCGAGGCGTGGCCCCCGCCGCCGCCGGCGGTCCCCGCGTACGGTGCGGGTGGCGGCCAGGGCGGCGGCGCCTGGGGCGTACCGTTCACCGCCGACGGCACCCCGCAGCCCAAGCCGAAGGGCCGGGGCGGTCTGATCGCGGCGGTCCTGGTGGCGGCCCTGCTCGCGGGCGGCGTGGGCGGCGGCATCGGCTACTGGGCGGCCCAGCGCGACCACGACGGTGTCGGCTCCACCACCATCAGTGCGGCCAACACCCCGAAGGACCTCAAGCGGGACGCCGGCTCCGTCGCGGGCCTCGCCGCCTCCGCGCTGCCCAGCGTCGTCACCATCGAGGCCTCGGCCGGGGACGGCGAGGGCGGCACCGGCACCGGCTTCATCTACGACGAGCAGGGCCACATCCTGACCAACAACCACGTGGTGGCCTCCGCCGCGAACGGCGGCAAGCTCACCGCCACCTTCTCCAACGGCAAGAAGTACGAGGCCGAGGTCATGGGCCGGGCCCAGGGCTACGACGTGGCCGTCATCAAGCTGAAGAACCCGCCCGCGGGCCTCAAGCCGCTGGCGCTCGGCGACTCCGACAAGGTCGCGGTCGGCGACCCGACCATCGCGATCGGCGCCCCCTTCGGCCTGTCCAACACGGTCACCACCGGCATCATCAGCGCGAAGAACCGCCCGGTGGCCTCCGGCGACGGCTCCGGTGGCAAGAACTCGTACATGAGCGCGCTCCAGACGGACGCCTCCATCAACCCGGGCAACTCCGGCGGCCCGCTGCTCGACGGCCGCGGCGCGGTGATCGGCATCAACTCCGCTATCCAGTCCGCGGGCAACGGCGGCTTCGGCGGCGGCCAGGCCGGCTCGATCGGCCTCGGCTTCGCCATCCCGATCAACCAGGCCAAGAACGTCGCCCAGTCGCTGATCAACACGGGCAAGCCGGTCTACCCGGTGATCTCGGTCTCCGTGGACCTCCAGGCCAAGACGGACGGCGCCAAGATCTCTGAGCAGGGCGCCCCCGCCAACGAGCTGGTCGACCCCAACGGGCCGGCCGGCAAGGCGGGCCTCAAGCCCGGCGACATCATCACCGAGTTCGGCGGCAAGCAGGTCGACAGCGGCCCGACCCTGATCAGCCTGATCTGGACCTACAAGCCGGGCGACACCGTGAAGCTGACCTACCTGCGCGGCGGCAAGCCGACCACGGTCGACATCACGCTCGGCTCGCGCGTCGGCGACAAGTAGCCGCGCGGCCGCGCGCGGCGGGTACGCACCGCCGCTCGACGGTGGCTTGATGGGAGGGGCCGTGGCCGGGAATCCGCCTACGGCCCCTCCCAATATCTGCTTATGCTTCCCTGGTGTTCGATTCACGGCACATACGGACATTCCATGAAGTGGTCGCCGCAGGCTCGTACTCGGCCGCCGCTCGCGTTCTGGGCTACACCCAGCCCGCCATCACCCAGCAGATGAAGGCGCTCGAACGCGCTGTCGGCACACCGCTGTTCACCCGCGTGGGCCGGAAGATGAAGCTCACCGAGGCCGGTGAGTCCCTGGCCCGGCACGCCGAGTCCATCCTCGGCAGCCTCTCGGCCGCCGAGGCCCAGCTCAAGGCGTACACCCGGCTGCGCACCGGCCGGGTCCGGGTCTGCGGGTTCCCCAGCGCCAACGTCACCCTCGTCCCGGAGGCCCTCAGCGGCCTGGCCAAGGACCATCCCGGGGTGCAGGTCGAGCTGCTGGAAGGGGAGCCCCCGGAGTCCCTGCGCAGGCTCCAGCGCGGCGAGTGCGACATCACCCTGGCCTTCACGTATCCGGGGCTGCACGAGGAGATCCCCGAGGAGGTCGCCGAGGTCAGGCTGCTGGAGGACCAGCTGACGGTGCTGCTGCCGACCGGCCACCCGCTCGCCCGCCGCAGGGCCGTGCACCTGGCCGACCTCGCCGAGGAGCAGTGGATCGCAGGCTGCCCGCGCTGCCGGGCGAATCTGCTGCACGAGTGCGCCGAGCTGGGCTTCGTCCCCGACATCCGGTTCGCCACCGACGACAACCTGGTGGTGCAGAGCCTGGTCGGGCAGGGGCTGGGGGTGGCGATGATGCCGGCACTGGTCCTGCCCTCGCTCTCGCTGAGCCGGGTCTGCGGCCGGGTGCTGGAGCCCGCCGCCCGCCGTCACATCGCCGCGTACGTCTACCGCGACCACCTGCGGATCCCGGCGACGGCCGTGGTGCTGGACGAGCTGAAGCGGGTGGCGTCGAACCGGGTCGGCTGCTGACCTCCGGCAGCCGCCCGCAGCTCCCCATCCATAAGCAGAGTTTGGGATTTCAGGTCATAACTGTCGTTGGACGTGATGGATCCCCCGACGGACGCTGCTTGCATGACCACCACCACGCCGGCCCGTACGACCACGAGGATGGCCGCCCTCGTCCGTGAGATCCGCACGGTCGTCGACCGGGGGCTGGCCCCCGACCTGACCGCCTACCTCGTCGGTGAGCGCCTCGCCCCGCACCTGGGCACCGCCGACCTGCTGACCGCGGAGCAGCAGGAGGGCGACCCGGAGCGCTACCGGCAGCACATCCTGCACGCAGAGCCCGACGGCGGTTTCTCGGTCGTGGCCCTCGTCTGGATGCCCGGCCAGGAGACCTGTATCCACGACCACGTGTCGTGGTGCGTGGCCGGCGTGCACCAGGGCGAGGAGAGCGAGCGCCGCTACCGGCTCGCCCCCGGCGCCGACGCCGCCCGTCTGGTCGCCACCGAGGACGTGGTCAACGCCCAGGGCGAGGTCTGCGGATTCGCCCCGCCCGGGGACATCCACAAGGTGCGCAACTCCTGTACCGACAAGGCGATATCGATCCACGTCTACGGAGCCGACGTCTCCCGGCTGGGCAGCAGCATCCGCCGCGTCTACACGCTTCCCGTCGACTGATGGCCCTCCTCCACCGCCCCCGCAGCGAGGCGGACTCCCACGTTTCACGTGAAACACCCAAGCCCAAGCCCACGCCCACGTCCTGGCCCGGCCTGGGCCTGGCCGCCGCCGGCGCCCTGGTGGCCTGGGGCGTGCACCGGCTCGTCCCGGGCGTGCCGATGCTGACCGCCTCGGTGGTGCTCGGGATCGCGGTGGCCCACCTGCCCGGCGTACGGAGCATCGTCCGCGGACCGGCCCGCCCGGGCCTGTCCCTGGCCGGGAAGCGGCTGATGCGGATCGGCATCGTCCTGCTGGGCCTCGGGCTCGGCCTGGACCAGGTGCTCCGGTTGGGCTGGGCCACGGTGGCCATGGTGAGCGCCGTGGTGGCCGCCACCTTCTTCGGTACCGTCTGGCTGGGCCGCCGCCTCGGACTCCCGGGCGACCAGCCCCTGCTGATCGCCACCGGCTACTCCATCTGCGGCGCCTCGGCCATCGGCGCGGTGAGCGAGGTCTCCGGCAGCGACGAGGAAGACGTGGCGGCCTCGGTGGCCCTGGTGACCCTCTGCGGAACCCTCGCCATCGCCGTACTCCCGCTCCTCCAGGGCCCGTTGGGGCTCTCCGACCTGTCCTTCGGGCGCTGGGTGGGCGCGAGCGTCCACGACGTCGGCCAGGTGGTGGCGACGGCCCAGACCGCCGGCCCTGGCGCGCTCGGTGAGGCGGTGCTGGTCAAGCTGATGCGGGTGGCCCTGCTGGCCCCGCTGGTGGCGGCCGTGGCCTTCTCGATGCGGGCCCGGCGGCGCGGCGTGCGCACCTCCTCGGGGAAGCGTCCGGCCCCGGTGCCCCTGTTCGTCGTCGGCTTCCTGGCGGCGGCCGGGCTGCGCGCGACGGGCCTGCTGCCCCATGCGGCACTGGACTGGGCGCACACCGCGCAGGAGGCGCTGCTGGCGGCGGCCCTGTTCGGGCTGGGCAGCGCCGTGCACCTGCCGACCCTGGCCCGCACCGGCGGGCGTGCCGCACTGCTGGGCCTCGGGGCCTGGGTGGTGGTGGCCGGGGTGTCCTATGCCGGGGTGCTCGTGACCACATGACGGTTGGACACAGGGGGAGTTGGCCATTTCCTGGCCGGAACCGACCGAACGTCCGGACTCGCCCCTGACATCTCGGGGCCCTCGTGCGACTCTGCCCCCGCAAGCCGAACAGCCGATCCGCACCGACAGCTCTTCACCCCACCCTGCCCGGCTCCGACCGGTCCGGGCACGGCAGAAGGAGTCCTGCGTGAATCGTCATCGCACGGCGGCATCTGTCCTCCTCGCCGCGGGCGCCCTGCTCGCGGGCGCCCTGACGGCGGCCTCCCCCTCGGCGGCCGCGGAGTCGCCCTCCTCGTTCCGGCCGCTGCACACCCCCGGCTTCTGGACGGCCGAGCGGATGCGCCAGGCCACCCCGCTCGACGTGACGGCGGCCCCGGGCGGAGCCCGTACGGCGCCCTCCGCGACGGCCCTGCCCACGCGGGTGCCCCCGACCTCCCCCACGGCGTTCCCGCAGGCCGGCGGGGCCTGGACGGGCGGCGGGGCGGTCGTGAAGACCTCGGGCCGGGTGTTCTTCACCTTCCAGGGCCGCACGGCCTCCTGCTCGGGCGACTCCATCACCAGCCAGAACGGCAGCACGGTCATCACGGCCGGGCACTGCGTGAAGTACCAGGGAGCCTGGCACACCGACTGGATCTTCGTGCCGGGGTACGACAACGGCAACGCCCCGTACGGCCAGTGGCCGGCGACCAAGACCTTCGCCACCGACCGGTGGGCGGCGAGCGAGGACATGAACATGGACGTCGGCCTCGCCGTCGTCGCCCCGCTGAACGGACAGAAGCTCAGCCAGGTCGTCGGGGCCCAGGGCATCCAGTTCAACGGCGGCTACAACAAGAAGATGTACTCCTTCGGCTTCCCGGCGGCCGCACCCTACGACGGCACCAAGCTCATCTACTGCAGCGCCAATACGGGCAAGGACTTCCTGCTCACCAAGGACCACAGCATGTCCTGCAACATGACCGGCGGCTCCAGCGGCGGGCCCTGGTTCCAGGACTTCAACGAGTCGACGGGCCTGGGCACGCAGGTGTCGGTGAACAGCTTCGGGTACAACTTCCTGCCCAACACGATGTTCGGGCCGTACTTCGGCAACGAGGCCAAGGCGGCCTACGACAAGGCCCAGACCTCCTGACCCCGCCACCGGCAACGCCCACCCCAACCGCCCCCACATCCCGGTACTCTGTACCGGCCAGGTGGGTTGCCCGAGCGGCCTAAGGGAACGGTCTTGAAAACCGTCGTGGCGCGAGTCACCGTGGGTTCAAATCCCACACCCACCGCTGTGGAGAGGCCCCTGACCAGGATTCTGGTCAGGGGCCTCTCTGTCTGCCGGCGCTCTCGCGGACCGCCGTCCGGGTGGTGTTTGTCGGAAGATCGGCGCGGGTCGTGGAGGGCGTGCGGTTGCGGTCGCATCATGACGAATGTATGCAGATCCGCCCGTCGGAACATCGCGAATCGAGGCGTTCGTCATGACCCACCGCAGCAGCATCACGTCGATCTGGACCTCCTTCCTCGCCGCGCTCGTGGCGCTCCTGGCCGCTGTCGGCCTGGTGGGTAAGACGGCTCCGACGGGTGCTCCGGCCGCGGTGGACGCTCCTTCGGCCCCCGTCGTCGTCCGGCCGGCCGTGGTCCGGCGCTGGTCGTGGCGGGCGGCGGTGCGGGGCGGTTCGCTCCCGCCGACGATCAAGCAGCGGATCCGGGCCGAGGCCCACGGCAAGAGCCCGTCCGTACGCCGCTCCGTGACGGCCGCCGCCCTGGCGCCCGCCCCGGACCGCGAGGCGGTCGCGCTCGCGGCGTAGCGGGAGCGGCGGTACGGGTGCGTGGCGCCGCAGGCAGCGGCGCGCGGGGCACAGCGTGCGGGAGAGTCGGGCGCGGGGTCGGGCGCGGCCCGGGCGCGGTGCACAGGGGGCTCGCTCCGGCGGGTTCCGGGGGCGCGCAGGGGGCGTGAATCTTGGAACGGCAGGGCCGCAGGACCGGGAGACGGCGGACGTCCCGGACGGTGCGGCCCTTTTCGGCATGTCCGGGTCGGGCGAGTTTGCCGAAACGATTCACCTCCCGTGAGGCGCGAGTTTCCCGCCGGGCGGAGGCGCACAACAACACCGCGCAGGTCAACGGCTCCGCCAACACGGCGATCCACCAGGCCAACTCGAACGTGGCGGTGAACTTCTTCCTGTGGTGGTAGAAGCCTCCTGAACCGCGCAGACCACTGAGGGCGCTCGTACGACCGGACCGGCTGGGGTCCGGTCGGGCGGGCGCCCTTCCGCATGCCCCGTGCCGTACGGCCGCCGCCGCGTCTCCCGGCCTTGACATCCCCAGTGAATCTGACGGACAGTCAGTTCACTCGTCCGATGCGACGCCCGGGAGGCCAGCGCCGTGCACCTCGCTCCGTCCGAAGGACAGTCACGGCTACGCGCCGAACTGCGCGAGTACTTCCGGGAACTGCTGCCGGACGGGGTCCCCGACGACCCGGCGGACCAGCGCGCCCTGCTGCGCCGCATCGGCGCCGACGGGCTGCTCGGCCTCGGCTGGCCCGTCGAGTACGGAGGCCAGGGCCGCGGCCCCGACGAGCAGTTCGTGTTCTTCGACGAGGCCTACCGGGCCGGGGCCCCCGTCTCCATGGTCACCCTGAACACCGTGGGCCCCACCCTCATGAAGTACGGGACCCAGGAGCAGAAGGACTACTTCCTGCCCCGCATCCTCCGGGGCGAGACCGTCTTCGCCATCGGCTACTCGGAACCCGAGGCCGGCACCGACCTGGCCGCCCTGCGCACCCGCGCCGTCCGCGACGGAGACGACTGGCTGATCGACGGGCAGAAGATCTTCACCTCCAACGCCCAGAACGCCGACTGGATCTGGCTGGCCTGCCGCACCGACCCGCAGGCCCCCAAACATCAGGGCATATCCATCATCCTCGTGCCCACCGACAGCCCCGGCTTCTCCTGGACCCCCATCGACACCGTCGGCGGCCTCACCACCACGGCCACGTACTACGACGGCATCCGCGTCCCCGCCGGCCACCTCGTCGGTCCCGAACACGGCGGCTGGGGCCTGATCACCAACCAGCTCAACCACGAGCGCGTCGCCCTCGCCGCCATCGGCATGCAGGCCGAGGACTTCTACGAGGCCGCCCGCACCCACGCCCGCACCCCCGACCCCGCCACCGGCGAACGCCCCGCCGACCGGCCCTGGGTCCGGTCCCGGCTCGCCGAGGCCCACGCCCGGCTGGCCGCCGTACGCCTCCTCAACTGGCGCCTCGTCCAGGACGTCGGCGCGGGCACCCTCGCCCCCGGCGACGCCAGCGGCGTGAAGTTCCTCGGCACCGAGTCCACCGTCGAGGTGTACCGGATCTGCCAGGAGGTCGTCGGCGAGGAGGCCCTCGTACGCGGTCCGGAGGCCTTCCTCGGCGGCGAGCTGGAGCGGATGAACCGCGCGGCCCAGATCAACACCTTCGGCGGCGGCGTCAGCGAGGTCCAGCGCGAGATCGTCGCCATGATGCGGCTCGGCATGAAGGGAAGGAAGCGATGACCGCCGACCGGGCGACCACCGCCGACGAAGCGGAGCTGCTCCAGCGGCTCAAGGCCTTCGAAGGGCGGCCCGCCGCCACCGCCGGCCGGGCCAAGGACCCGGTCAACGAGCCGATGATCCGCCACTGGTGCGAAGCGATGGGCGACACCAACCCCGCCTACACCGGCCCGGACGCCATCGCCCCGCCCACCATGCTCCAGGCCTGGACGATGGGCGGGCTCTCCGGCCACACCGGCCGCTCCACCGCCTACGACGAACTCTTCGCGCTCCTCGACGCCGCGGGCTGCACCTCGGTCGTCGCGACCGACTGCGAGCAGGAGTACCTGCGCCCGCTGCGCCCCGGCGACACGGTGACCTTCGACGCCGTGATCGAGTCCGTCTCCCCGCGCAAGACGACCAGACTGGGCACCGGGCACTTCGTGACGACCCGGATGGACGTCCACGTGAACGGCGAGCCGGCCGGAACGCACCGCTTCCGCATCCTCAAGTACGCCCCGGCCGCCAAGCGGCCCCCCGCACCGAAGGCACCGGACGCCCCGAAGCCCCAGCGCCCGCGCCCCGTGATCAACCGCGACAACCAGGGCTTCTGGGACGGGGTCCGGGAGCACAAGCTGCTGATCCAGCGCTGCACCGCCTGTGCCACCCTGCGCTTTCCCTGGCTCCCCGGCTGCAACGCCTGCTCCTCCCCCGACTGGGACACCGTCGAGGCGGGTGGCGCCGGCACCGTCTTCTCGTACGTCGTCATGCACCATCCGCCCTTCCCGGCCTTCGACCCTCCGTACGCGGTCGCCCTGGTCGAGCTCGCCGAGGGCGTGCGCATCATCGCCAACATCGCCGGCGTCCCCTACGACAAGGTGCGCATCGGCCTCCCCGTCCGGCTGGAGTTCCTGCGCGTCGACGACACCCTCGAACTGCCCGTCTTCCGCGGAGAGGCGGGCTGACATGGACTTCCACCCCACCGAGGAACAGGCCGCGGCGGCTTCCCTCGCCGCCCGGATCTTCCACGACCGCGCCACCCACGAGCGCCTCGCCGCGGCCGGCACCGGCAGCGACGCCGAACTGTGGAAGGCCCTCACCGCCGCCGGTCTGACCGCCGCCGTCGAGGAGGTCGGCCTCCTGGGACTGGTCCTCCTCCTGGAGGAACAGGGCCGCACCACCGCCCAGGTCCCGTACGCCGCCACCTGCGCCTACGGGATCCTGCCCGTCGCCGCGCACGGCAGCCCCGAGCAGCGCGCCAGGCTGCTGCCCGCCCTCGGCTCCGGCGAGGCCGTCGCCACCGGCGCCTTCCCCGCCCGCCGGGCGGTCACCGCCACCCCCGAGGGCCGCCTCACCGGCACCGCGCCCGCCGTCCCCTGGCTGCGCGACGCCACGCACGTCCTGGTCCCGGACCGCGACCGGGCGCTGTGGCTCGTACGGACGGACGCCCCCGGCGTCGCGACGTGCCCGGTGGAGACGACCGCCCCCTGGTCGGCGGGCCGCCTCACCCTCACCGGCGCACCGGCGGAACGGCTCGGCGGTCCGGACGCCTACGAGGAGGTGCTCGCCGCCGCCCGGACCGCCTTCGCCGGCCTCCAGGCGGGCGTCTGCGCCGGCTCCCTCGCCCGCGCCGTCGAGTACACCTCCACCCGTGAGCAGTTCGGCCGCCCGCTGTCCACGAACCAGGGGGTCATGCTCCGCGCCGCCGACGCGTACATGGACACCGAGGCCATCCGGGTCACCGCCTACGAGGCGGCCTGGCGCACCGACGAGGGACTCCCGGCGCGCGAACACGCCCTCACGGCCGCCTGGTGGGCCTCGGAGGCGGGCAAGCGGGTTGTCCACGCGGGCCAGCACCTGCACGGCGGCATGGGCGCCGACCTGGACCACCCCGTCCACCGGCACTTCCTGTGGGGACGCCAGCTGGATGCCTACCTGGGCAGCGGCAGCGAGCTGCTGTCCGAGCTGGGCGCGCTCATATCCGAGGGGGAGAAGGAGGGGGAGAACGCATGAACGTCGGCGACGCGCTGCCGCCGCTGGAGATCCCGGTCACCCGCACCCTGATCGTCGCGGGCGCCATCGCCTCCCGCGACTACCAGGACGTGCACCACGACGCGGAACTCGCCCGCGAGAAGGGCTCCCCGGACATCTTCATGAACATCCTGACCACCAACGGGCTCGTCGGCCGGTACATCACCGACCACCTCGGGCCGCACGCCGTCCTGCGCAAGGTGGCCATCCGGCTCGGCGCCCCCAACTACCCGGGCGACACCATGACCCTCACCGGCACGGTCACCTCCCTCGACGGGGACACCGCCGAGATCCGGGTCGTCGGGGCCAACCGCCTCGGCCACCACGTCACGGGCACCGTGACCGTCACCCTGGGGGCCGGGGCATGAGCGTCCGCGCCCGCGACGATCTGGGCGGCCGCGCCGCCATCGCCGGCATCGGCGCGACCGAGTTCTCCAAGGACTCCGGCCGCAGCGAGCTCAAGCTCGCCGTCGAAGCGGTGCACGCCGCCCTCGACGACGCCGGACTCACCCCCGCCGACGTCGACGGCATGGTCACCTTCACGATGGACACCAGCCCCGAGATCACCGTCGCCCAGGCCGCCGGTATCGGAGAGCTCTCCTTCTTCTCCCGCATCCACTACGGGGGCGGCGCCGCCTGCGCCACCGTCCAGCAGGCCGCCCTCGCCGTGGCCACCGGGGTGGCCGAGGTCGTGGTCTGCTACCGCGCCTTCAACGAACGCTCCGGCCGCCGCTTCGGCTCCGGCGTCCAGCAGCGCGAACCCTCGGCGGAGGGCGCGGCCCTCGGCTGGTCCCTGCCCTGGGGCCTGCTCACCCCCGCGTCCTGGGTGGCCATGACCGCCCAGCGCTACCTGCACAGCTACAACCTCACCCCCGAGGCCTTCGGGCACGTCGCCGTGACCGGCCGGAAGTACGCCGCGAACAACCCCGCCGCGTACTTCCACGGCAAGCCCATCACCCTCGCCGACCACGCCGCCTCCCGCTGGATCGTCGAACCGCTGCGCCTGCTGGACTGCTGCCAGGAGACCGACGGCGGCCAGGCACTCGTCGTCACCACCGCCGAGCGGGCCCGCGACCTGCGGCAGAAGCCCGCCGTGATCACCGCCGCCGCCCAGGGCGCGGGCCGCCGCCAGGAGGGGATGACCTCCTTCTACCGCGACGACCTCACCGGACTCCCGGAGATGGACGTGGTCGCCCGCCAGCTGTGGCGGACCAGCGGGCTGCGGCCCTCGGACATCGACGTGGGCATCCTCTACGACCACTTCACGCCCTTCGTCCTCATGCAGCTGGAGGAGTTCGGCTTCTGCGGGCCGGGCGAGGCCGCCGACTTCACGGCCGCCGGCGCGCTCCCCCTCAACACCCACGGCGGCCAGCTCGGGGAGGCCTACCTGCACGGCATGAACGGCATCGCCGAAGCGGTCCGCCAGCTGCGCGGCACCTCCGTCAACCAGCTCGCGGGGGCCGAGCACGTCCTCGTCACCGCCGGCACCGGCGTACCCACCTCCGGTCTGATCCTGGGCGCCGACGGGTGATTCCGGTCCTGGTCGCGGGCCCCCTCCTCCACCTACAGGAGGTGGGGCGCCGCCCCGCCCTACAACCTGAGGGGGACCCCGCTTCGGCACTTGGGGCCGATCCCAGGAGTGCGCTCCGCTTCTAGCGTGGAGCCATGACCACGCCTGTGTGCACGCTCGCCTCGAACCCGACGCCGTACCCGTCGTTCTCGGCGTACGTCCGGACCCGTGGCACGACCCTGATGCGTACCGCGCGCTCCCTGACGGCCAATCCGTGCGATGCCGAGGACCTGCTCCAGACGGCCCTCGCCAAGACCTACGTCGCCTGGGACCGCATCGAGGACCACCGGGCCCTGGACGGGTACGTCCGGCGAGCCCTCGTCAACACCCGCACCTCGCAGTGGCGCAAGCGCAAGGTCGACGAGTTCGTCTGCGAGGAGGTCCCCGAGAGCGAGGCGCCTTCGTCCGCCGACCCCGCCGAGGCGCAGGTGCTGCGCGACGCGATGTGGCGGGCGGTGACCCGCTTGCCCGACCGCCAGCGGGCCATGGTCGTCCTGCGCTACTACGAGGACCTGAGCGAGGCGCAGACCGCCGAGCTGCTCGGCGTCTCGGTGGGCACGGTCAAGAGCGCCGTCTCCCGCGCCCTGGTCAAGCTCCGCGAGGACCCCGAGCTCACCCCGGTGCGCTGATCCGTTTCACGTGAAACAGCCGGCCCTTCCCAGCGGCAGCCGGGGGAGAAACATCGGCCAGAGAACGGGCCCGGACAGTGATTGGCCAGCCTGTTTGTACTCCCGGGTAGTGACATGCCGACCGGTACGTGCGCAGAATCGGCAGCATCCGACAGCCGCCGCAGCGCCGCAGCGCTCACCGGGAGGACGCTTTGCTGAGCACCATGCAGGATGTACCGCTGCTGATCTCGCGGATCCTGGCCCACGGGTCGACGATCCACGGAGACTCGCAGGTCACGACCTGGACCGGCGAGGCCGAGCCGCACCGGCGCAGCTTCGCGGAGATCGGCGTCCGCGCCGCGCGGCTCGCGCACGCCCTGCGCGACGAGCTCGGCGTCCAGCAGGACGAACGTGTCGCGACCCTCATGTGGAACAACTCCGAGCACGTCGAGGCGTACTTCGCGATTCCGTCCATGGGCGCGGTCCTGCACACGCTCAACCTTCGGCTGCCCCCCGAGCAGCTGGTCTTCATCGTCAACCACGCGGCCGACCGGGTCGTGCTGGTGAACGGCACCCTGTTGCCGCTGCTGGCACCGCTGCTGCCGCACCTTCCGACGGTCGAGCACGTCGTGGTCGTCGGCATCGGCGACCGCTCCGCCCTCGACGGGCTCGACGTACGGGTGCACGAGTACGAGGAGCTCCTCGAAGGCCGCCCCGCCCGCTACGAATGGCCCGAGCTGGACGAACGCCAGGCCGCCGCCATGTGCTACACCTCGGGCACCACCGGGGAGCCCAAGGGCGTCATCTACTCCCACCGCTCGGTCTACCTGCACTCCATGCAGGTCAACATGACCGAGTCCATGGGCCTCACCGACCACGACACCAGCCTGATCGTGGTCCCGCAGTTCCACGTCAACGCCTGGGGCCTGCCCCACGCCACCTTCATGACCGGCATCAACATGCTGATGCCGGACCGCTTCCTCCAGCCGGCCCCGCTCGCCGAGATGATCGAGCGGGAGAAGCCCACGCACGCCGCGGCCGTCCCCACCATCTGGCAGGGGCTGCTCGCCGAGGTCACCGCCAACCCGCGCGACCTGACCTCGATGAAGCAGGTCACCATTGGCGGCGCCGCCTGTCCGCCCTCCCTGATGGAGGCCTACGACAAGCTCGGCGTGCGCCTGTGCCACGCCTGGGGCATGACGGAGACCTCCCCGCTGGGCACCATGGCGCACCCGCCGGCCGGCCTCAGCGCCGAGGAGGAATGGCCGTACCGGGTCACCCAGGGCCGCTTCCCGGCCGGCGTCGAGGCCCGCCTCATCGGGCCCGGCGGCGACGTCCTGCCCTGGGACGGGGAGTCGGCGGGCGAGCTGGAGGTCCGCGGCAACTGGATCGCCGGCGCCTACTACGGCGGCGCCTCCGGTGAACCCCTGCGGCCCGAGGACAAGTTCAGCGCGGACGGCTGGCTCAAGACCGGTGACGTCGGTGTGATCAGCGCCGACGGCTTCCTCACCCTCACCGACCGGGCCAAGGACGTCATCAAGTCCGGCGGTGAGTGGATCTCCAGCGTCGAGTTGGAGAACGCCCTGATGGCCCACCCGGAGGTCGCCGAGGCGGCCGTGGTCGCCGTCCCCGACGAGAAGTGGGGCGAGCGCCCGCTGGCCACGGTCGTCCTCAAGGAGGGCGCCACGGCCGACTACGCCGGGCTGCGCGCGTTCCTCGCCCAGTCGATCGCCAAGTGGCAGCTGCCGGAGCGCTGGACGTTCGTCGAGTCCGTGCCGAAGACGAGCGTTGGCAAGTTCGACAAGAAGGTGATCCGCAAGCAGTACGCCGACGGCGACCTGGACGTCACCACCCTGGTCTGAAACCCGGGGCGGGTCAGCCGCGCGTGAGCCACGGCCGCAGCAGCCTGCTGACGGCGGGCATGGCCACGTAGGTCATCAGGGTGCTGAAGACGGCCGCGAAGGCGGCCGTCCGCAGCACGAAGTGCAGGTTCACCAGGAACGGCCCGAGCACCGCGTTGCCTATGAGCGAGATGGGGAAGATGGCCAGCCCCGAGCTGATCGCCATCTTCCACCGCGGCGGCGCGGGCCGGGTCGTCCCCGGCTTGGCGAACCAGGTCTCCATGCCGTGCAGCTCGCGCCGGGCTATCTCGGTGTGGTGGTGGCCCTCGCAGTGGGCGAACCACTCGGCCCGCTCGGGCGAGTCCTGCCACCGCTGGAACGCGTCCTGGTTGCGGAAGCGGTGGACGAGGAACCACGGGGCGCCCTCGGCCGCGGGCCGGAACAGCCCGTAGCCGAGGTGGTCCGGGAAGCGCGCGGCGGTTTCCAGGATGCCGCGCGCCCAGGTCTCGAACGCCTCCTCGTAGCCCGGCTCCACCTGACGTGCGATGAGCAGGCTCACCTCCCCGTTGTCGGCGGGGACGCTGTGCTCGGCGGTGTCGGTGAGGGCCATCGGACCAGGATGGCTAGTTGGTGCCGATCTTGGCCAGGAGGTCCACGATGCGGCCCTGCACGTCCGCGGTGGTCGACCGCTCGGCGAGGAACAGCACGCTCTCGCCCGACGCCAGCCGCGGCCGGTCGCCCGGCTCGATCCCGGTGGCCGTGTAGACGACCAGGGGGGTGCGGTTCAGCTGCCCGTGGGCGCGCAGCCAGTCCACGATCCCGGCCCGCCGCCGCCGTACCTGCATCAGGTCCATGACCACCAGGTTGGGCCGCATCCGGGTCGCCAGCTCCACGGCGTCGGTGTCCGCTCCCGCCCGTGCGACCTGCAGGCCGCGCCGCTCCAGCGCGGCGGTCAGCGCGGTGGCGATCTCGTCGTGCTCCTCGATCAGCAGCACGCGGGACGGGTGCTGCTCGCTGTCGCGCGGGGCGAGCGCCTTGAGCAGGACGGCCGGATCGGCACCGTACGCCGCCTCGCGCGTGGCGTGCCCCAGCCCGGCCGTGACCAGTACGGGGACCTCGGCGGCCACCGCGGCCTGGCGCAGGGACTGCAGGGCGGTCCGGGTGATCGGCCCGGTCAGCGGGTCGACGAACAGCGCGGCGGGGAAGGCCGCGATCTGCGCGTCCACCTCCTCACGGGAGTTCACGATCACCGGGCGGTAGCCGCGGTCGCTGAGCGCCTGCCGGGTCTGCGCGTCCGGCGCGGGCCACACCAGCAGCCGGCGCGGGTTGTCCAGCGGCTCGGGCGGCAGCTCGTCGTCCACGGGCGGCGGCACGGGACGGTTGACCACCTCGACGGCACCGCCGGGCCCGTCGAGCGGCTCGGGGCCCTCTGCGGCGCCCGCCTCGGGCGCCCCTATGGCGAAGGCCCGACCCTGGGGCGCGGGTTCGGCGAGCCTGCGGCGCCGGCCGGAGCCGGAACCGCCGGGGCCGGCCGTTCCCGGGTCCACGGAGATGCCCTGGCCCAGGGTGCCGAGCGCGCGCACGCTGATCGGCTGCCCGCCGGCCGGGGCGTCCGCGGACTGCCGGGCGCCGGGGACGGCGACCGCCGCGGCCTCGCCGTCCTCGGGGGCGGTCCGGGCCGCGGGAACGGGCCAGGCGGGGGCCGTGGGCAGCGCACGGCGCCGGCCGGTCGGCAGTGCGGGCTCCTCGCCGCCGGGGGCGGCCGGGACCTGCGGTTCGGGGGACGCGGGCGCGCCGAGCACCCGGCGGGCACGGCGTCCGCCCGGGCCGTCGGACTCGGCCTCACCGGAGCCGGCCGCGGCGGCCGGGGTCGGTCCGGCGGGCAGCGCGAAGCCGCCCTCGGGCGCGACCGGCCGGGGTACGGAAGGGGCGGCGAGACCGGCGGCCGGCACCGGCCCGCCGGGCTGCGCGGGTGCGGCCACCGGGCCCAGCGCACGGCGGCGCCCCGCCGGATGCTCGGTCACCGGGACGGGGGGAACGGCCGGCACGGGCGGCAGCGCCGGCATGGCGGTGCCCTGCGGGGGCACGGGCCGTCCCGCTCCGGGGCGTCCGGAGTCCGTGCCGTCGTCGCCGGCACGGCCCCGCCGGCGCCCGGTACCGAGCCCCGCCGGGTTCACCGGGGACTGCGCGAGCTCCGCCGGGCCCGAACCGGAAGCCTGGGCGGCCGCCTGCCCGGGCAGGGCCAGCGCGCCCGAAGCCTCGCGCGCCCCGGCGTCCTTCCCCTCGCCGGCGCCGTCCTCCAGGAAGGCGTCCACGCCGCGCCGGCCCCGCCGGCCGCCGGAGACCGTGGCCGGGGCGGCCTCGGGCTCCGGTGCGGGCTCCGGCTCGGGCAGCTCCACCGTCCCGGCTCCCGCGCCCAGCGGCAGCTCCAGCACATACGCCCCGCCGGGCGCCCCGGGTACCTCCACGGTCTGCAGGACACCGCCGTGCGCGGTGACGATGCCGCGCACGATCGGCTCGTGCACGGGGCTGCCGCCCTCGTAGGGGCCGCGCACCTCGATCCGTACGACCTCGCCGCGCTGTGCGGCGGCCACCACGATCGTGGAGTCGCTGTAGCCGCTGCCCTGGCGGGTCTTGCCAGTGGCGTCCACCCCGGCGACGTCTGCGACCAGGTGCGCGAGCGCGGTCGCGACCCGTGCGGCGTCCACCTCGGCCTCGATGGTCGGGGCGTGGACGGCGAACTGGGCCCGGCCGGGGCCGATCAGCTCGACCGCGCCGTCGATGCCGGCCTTGACGACCTCGTTGATCAGGACGTTCTGCTTCTTGAGCTTCTCGCTGCCCGCGTCCAGGCGCTGGTAGCCGAGGACGTTGTCCACCAGGGTGGTCATCCGCGAGTACCCGGCGGCCAGATGGTGCAGGAGCTGGTTGGCCTCGGGCCACAGCTGTCCGCCGTCGTCGGCGGCCAGCGTGGCGAGCTCCCCGCGCAGCTCTTCCAGCGGCCCGCGCAGCGAGTCGCCGAGCATGGCCACCAGCTGGGCGTGGCGCGCGGCCAGGGCGTCGTAGGGCCGCCGGTCGGTGAAGGTCATGACGGCGCCGACGAGCATCTCCCCGTCCCGGACGGGCGAGGTGGTCAGGTCGACGGCGACGGGCTGGCCGGCTTTGTTCCACAGCACCTGGCCGCGGACCCGGTGCTTGCGCCCGCTGCGCAGGGTGTCGGCGAGCGGGGACTCGTCGAAGGGGAAGGGGGAGCCGTCGGCGCGCGAGTGCTGGATCAGCCCGTGCAGCTCGCGGTTGCCGAGGTCGGTGGCGCGGTAGCCGAGGATCTGGGCGGCGGCCGGGTTGACGAGGACCACGCGGCCGTCGGTGTCGGTGCCCACGACGCCCTCGGCGGCGGCGCGCAGGATCATCTCGGTCTGCCGCTGGGAGCGGGCCAGCTCGGCCTCGGTGTCCACGGCCTCGGTGAGGTCCCGTACGACCAGCATCAGCAGCTCGTCGCCGGTGTACGGCTGGGGCTCGCGGTAGGCGTCACGGCCGTCGAGGTGGGCGCTGGTGACCTCGACGGGGAACTCGCTGCCGTCGGTGCGGCGCGCGGTCATCCGTTGCGGCTTGGAGCGGCCCGTCAGCTCGTCGCCGGGCCGGCGCATGGAACCGGGGATCAGTTTGGAGTCGAACTCCGGGAAGAGGTCGAGCACGCCGCGGCCGACCAGTCCGGTGCCGGGACTCTCCATGGCTTCGAGGGCGATCGAATTCGCGTTGACGACCGTGCCGTTGGCGTTGACGAGCAACAGCGCATCCGGGAGCGCGTCGAGTATTGCTGCGAGGCGAGCAGCGCCTCGGGATGGCCTGCTGCTCACGACGAGCGTCCTCCCTGACCACGACTACCGGCAAGTCACGGGAGGAGTCTAAGGGCACCGTCCCGTCGAGAGGGGGCGGATGAACGGGGGAAACCGTGCATCCGCCGCATCCTCCCAGGTCAGGCACCCGCACTCGGAAGCACAGGTTCCAGGTTGTCCCAGCGGGCGATGTCGCACCCGTTTTCGCGTCCGAACCTGCTGTCCACTTTCTGTCCGTGCCAGGTTCCGGTGATGTGAGCGGTGGCAGGTCCTCCGCTCTGGAAGGTGCACACCCCGGGCCCGGGCGCGGGGGCGAACGGGTCCTTCCCCTGCCGGGCCAGTTCGTCGAGGCGGGCGCAGGCCTCCTCGGCCTTGGGGTGGTCGCCGCCGACCGGCCGGCAGTCGAGGCGGTACCGGCCGTTGAGGCTGCCCGCCTTGGAGATGTCGATCGTCAGCCGGTCGGGCGAGGCCAGCAGCCGGCCCAGGGGCAGCGGCGGCAGGGGTCCGGCGGCCGCGGCGGCCAGCGCGGAGGTGACGGCGAAGGCGGCGAGACGCAGCATGGGGCACTCCAGGTCGTCCGTACGTCGTACGCCTCACCAACGACCCGCCCGCCCGGACGTTGCGTGCCGTCCGGAGTACGGGGGTGGGTACGAGACAGGTGTGGACGAGGGGGCTTAAGCCTTTGCCCTGCGGGCCCGGCTCCTTGTACCGTGGGAGCGGATTGGTGAGCGGCCCTGCGGCTGTGTCATCATCTGCACGCACCCTCATCACGGGGGTGTGCTGGAGGCGTCGCCTAGTCCGGTCTATGGCGCCGCACTGCTAATGCGGTTTGGGGCTTACACCCCATCGAGGGTTCAAATCCCTCCGCCTCCGCACCTCACCGAAGCCCCGGTCCGTATGGACCGGGGCTTCGGTGCGTTCGGGGCTCGAAAGCGGGCCCGTGGGGTTTGGGGTGGCCCTCCGTGGGTAGCCCGCGGGGCCTCCGCGCTGCGGCCGCCGCGGGGCGGACGATCTTGTTTCAGCACGTTTTCGCAGGTCAGAGGCGTTGTGGCTAATGGATTTCGCGTCCCGGCGAGGTCCATGTATTGTTGTTCTCGCAAGGCCAACGGGGCGAAAAACCCCGGGAAGCCCAAGCACTCGTAGCTTAACGGATAGAGCATCTGACTACGGATCAGAAGGTTGCAGGTTCGAATCCTGCCGAGTGCACAGCCGGAGAGGCCCTCAGGAGAAATCCTGAGGGCCTCTTGCGTATGTCCCGGCGGTGACGGTCATGTGCCCGACACCGCTGGAGCAGTACTCAAGGGGGAGGGCTCCCCCGGAAGATGTCAGGGGCGGAATGGCTCCTGCGGGGGACGTGGACCAGGGGTCCGGCCCGATACGGTTTTCGGAGATCGTTTCGAACCTTGATCGGGGGGCTCTCATGGGACTGTTCGGGAACGCGCACACCGTCGACCCGATGTCGGCGCAGCGGGACTACGCGCGTCTGCTGGGGCACGGCGAGCAGGTCCATGCCGCGTACCTGCTGGTGCGCGACACGATCCTGTTCACCGACCGGCGGCTGGTCTTCGTCGACAAGCAGGGGCTGACGGGCAAGAAGGTGGAGTACCACTCCATCCCCTACCGCAGCATCACGCACTTCTCGGTGGAGACCGCCGGGCATTTCGACCTCGACGCCGAGCTCAAGATATGGATCTCCGGCAGCGCGGCGCCGATCGAGAAGACCTTCACCAAGGGGGTCGACATCTACGAGATGCAGGCGATCCTGACGCAGTTCGTCGCGCGCTAGCCGGGTCCCGCCCGCTCAGGGGCGGCGGGCGGGCAGGACGCGGGGGAGGCCCGTCACCGACAGCACCAGCGAGTAGAGCGAGGTGGTGGCGGTGATGAAGAGGCGGTTGTTCCTCGGGCCGCCGAAGGCGATGTTCGAGACGGGTTCCGGGACGCGCAGGCGGCCGATGAGGTCGCCGTCCGCCGCGTAACAGTGCACGCCCGACTCCATGGCGGCCGCCCACAGCCGGCCCTCGTCGTCGAAGCGGATGTTGTCGACCGAGGGGCAGGCCGTGAAGACCCGGTCCCCGCTCAGTGTGCCTTCGTCGCCGACCTTGAAGGCGCGGATGTGGCCCGCGCGGGTGTCGGCCGCGTACAGCTCGCTCTCGTCGGGGGAGAAGACCAGCCCGTTCGGTCCGAGGAAGCCGTCGGCGACGAGGCGGACCTCGCCGGTGGCCGGGTCGGCCCGGTAGAGGTTGCACGCGCCGATCTCGCCGGGCGCGCGCCGGCCCTCGTAGTCGCTGGTGATGCCGAAGTCGGGATCGGAGAACCAGACCGAACCGTCGGAGCGCACCACGGCGTCGTTCGGGCTGTTGAGCCGCTTGCCGTCGTAGCGGTCGGCGATGACGGTGAGGCTGCCGTCGGGTTCGGTACGGGTGACCCGCCGGTTGCCCTGCTCACAGGTGATCAGGCGGCCTTCGCGGTCGAGGGTGTTGCCGTTGGAGTGGCCGGCCGGGGAGCGGAAGACGGACACCGCGCCCGTCGCCTCGTCCCAGCGCAGCATCCGGTCGTTGGGGATGTCGCTCCACACCAGCTGGCGCCAGGCGGGCAGGTACAGCGGGCCCTCGGCCCAGCGGCAGTCGCCGTGGAGCCGCTCCAGACGGAGGTCGCCGTTGGCGCAGCGGCCGGTCCGGAAACGCTCATCCAGGATCTCGTACACGGTGAGGTCGGCAATGCCCAACATGATTCCCCCATGAGAGTGAGGCGCCGAATCTAATTCGGTGTGATGGTGAGATTGCAGGATCCGGTACCGTCTTCGCAAGGGTGGGCAGGTATACGGGAGGAAGATCGCGTGGACGACATCGACCGGGCGCTGCTCCTGCGCCTCCAGGAGGACGCGGGGCAGTCCTACGCCGCCCTCGGGACGGCCGTGGGACTCTCGGCCGGGGCCACCCACGAGCGGGTGCGCAAACTGCGCGAGCGCGGGGTGATCCGGCGGACCACCGTCGACGTGGATCCGGCCGCTGTCGGCAGCGGGGTGCTGGCCTACGTGATGGTCGACTCCAACGCGTGGATGGGAGAGTCCGCCGAGGCCTTCGCGGCCATCCCCGAGATCCAGGAGGCGCACATCATCGCCGGCAGCGCTTCGGTCCTGGTGAAGGTGCGCACGGCCACCACCGAGCAGCTCCAGGACGTGCTGCGCCGCCTCTACGCCATCGACGGGGTCAGCGGGACGCAGGCGACCGTGGTCCTGGAGACCTTTTTCGAGCGGCCGCTGCCCCTGTGACCGGCTCCGCCGGGGGCTGGCAGTGCACGGGGATCCGGTGGAGCGGCGGGGGGCCCGCCATCGGGTGGTACGGGCGCGCGGAGCGCAGCAGCCCGCTCTCCTGCGGGCAGCCGCTGGCCTTCGCCGCCCGGGGCGAGCGGCACTGCCTGGGTGTGCGGCGGGCCGGGAAGCGGACTCCGTGCCCGGCGGGCCGGACCGTGCCCGGGCGGGCCGGGAGCGCCCAGTGTCCCGAGTGCGCGCGGCTGGACCGGTCCTTCTCGGTGGCGGCCGACACCAACGCCGCCGATCCGCGCCCGTACCGGGTGTACCTGGCGTGGTTCGGACCCGGGATGGTCAAGGTCGGCATCACCGCCGAGGAGCGCGGCCCGGTCCGGCTGCTGGAGCAGGGGGCGGTGACCTGGGCCTGGCTGGGGCGCGGGCCGCTGATGGCGGCACGCCGGACCGAGGAGCTGCTGCGCGCCGCCCTCGGGGTGCCGGACCGGATCGCCTACGCCCGCAAGCGCGCGGTACGGGCCGGGCTGCCGGGGGAGCCCGAGCGGGCGCGGGAGGTGGCCGAGCTGCACGCGCGGGCCGCGGGGCTGGCGGGGTGGCCGGAGTCGCTGGAGCGGCTGGGGTGCGAGATCACCGACCATGCCGGGCCGTTCGGGCTGGCCGGGCTGCCCGTTCCGGCGCGGGTGGTCACGGAGCTGGTGCCCGGTGCGGCCGTCGTGGGGCGGCTGGTGGGGGCCGCGGGGCCGGACCTGCACTTCGCGGACGGGCTCGTGGTCGACACCCGGCTGCTGGCCGGCTGGGAACTGGCCGCCGCCCCCGAACGGGCGGTGACCGACGCGCCGCTGACGGACATCGCCCCGCCGGCGGAGGCGGGCGGGCAGGACGGGCTGTTCTGACGCCTGGATGGTCAAAAGTTGGATCCCTTTGGGCTTCCGGGGACGTTTCCGGTGGACATGCCAAGGGGCTTCCGCGGAGGGTGGAGGGCATGAGCATCCAGCCCGTTCAGGCGTTCGAACCGCCTTATGTCATGGCCGTATTCAGCAATGTGCGCACCCCCGACGACAGCGGATATCCGGAGACCAACGCCCGGATGAACGAGCTCGTCCGCGACAACCCCGGCTTCCTCGGCTACGAGTCCGCGCGCACCCCCGGAGGCCTCGGGATCACCGTCGCCTACTTCCGCGACCACGAGTCCCTCGCCGCGTGGCGCACGGACCTGGAGCACCAGGCGGCCATGAAGCACGGCCGCGCCCACTGGTACGAGAGCTACACCCTGCACGTCGCGACCGTCGAGCGGAGCCACGGCTTTGCCCGCAACGGCTGAGGCCGTCCGGGCCTTCCGCGAGCGGCTGGGCCTGCCCGGCCTGGTGGACGTGCACACCCACTTCATGCCGGACCGGGTGATGCGCAAGGTGTGGGACTACTTCGACGCCGCCGGCCCGCTGACCGGCGTCGAGTGGCCCATCACCTACCGGCACGAGGAGGAGCAGCGGGTGGCGCTGCTGCGGGAGTTCGGGGTCCGGGCGTTCACCTCGATGCTCTACCCGCACAAGCCCGCGATGGCCGCCTGGCTCAACGCGTGGGCCGAGGACTTCGCCGCCCGCACCCCCGACTGCCTGCACACCGCGACCTTCTACCCCGAGGAGGACGTGGCGGCGTACACCGCGCGGGCCGTGGAGCGGGGGGCCCGCGTCTTCAAGGCACACCTCCAGGTCGGCGCGTACGACCCGAACGACGCCCGGCTCGAACCGGTGTGGGGACTGCTGGCCGAGGCGCGGATCCCGGTCGTGATCCACTGCGGCTCCGGGCCCGCCCCGGGCAAGCACACCGGGCCCGGGCCGATCGCCCGCCTGCTGGCCCGCCACCCCCGGTTGCCCTTGATCGTCGCGCACATGGGGATGCCCGAGTACGCCGACTTCCTCGACCTGGCCGACCGCCATCCCGAGGTACGCCTCGACACCACCATGGCCTTCACCGACTTCTCCGAGCGGTTCAGCGGCTTCCCGCCCGGGGACCTCGGACGGCTCGCCGACCTCGGGGACCGGATCCTGCTGGGCACCGACTTCCCCAACATCCCCTACCCCTACGAACACCAGCTGGAGGCCCTGGAACGCCTCGGGCTCGGGGACGACTGGCTGCGCGCGGTCTGCCACGACAACGCCGCCCGGCTCTTCTCCCTGCCCGGCTGAGGCCCGCAGCCGCCCGGCGCCCTTTCTCAGGAGATTCACAGGTTGGGGCAAGAACGCTCTCAGGGGCGCGGGCCAGCGTGGGGGTATGACAGCGACGACCACCTCCCCCGCGTCCCCGTCCACCGCCAACCCGACGGCGCTGATGCGCCCCGACGGCGGGGCCTGCCGGGTCCTCGTCGTCGACGACGAGGCCTCGCTCTCCGAGCTGCTGTCCATGGCCCTGCGCTACGAGGGCTGCGAGGTCCGCAGCGCCGGTGACGGAGCGGGTGCCGTGCGGGCGGCGCGGGAGTTTCGGCCGGACGTGGTGGTCCTCGACGTCATGCTCCCGGACATGGACGGGCTGGCCGTGCTGGGCCTGCTGCGCCGGGAGATCCCGCAGGTCCCGGTGCTGTTCCTGACCGCCAAGGATTCCGTCGAGGACCGCATCGCGGGCCTGACGGCAGGCGGCGACGACTACGTCACCAAGCCGTTCAGCCTGGAGGAGGTCGTGGCCCGGCTGCGCGGCCTGGTCCGCCGCTCCGGTGCCGCGCAGGCCGCGCGCGGCGGCTCGGTCCTCTCCGTCGGCGACCTGAGCCTCGACGAGGACAGCCACGAGGTGGTCCGGGGCGGCCAGGAGGTCCACCTGACCGCCACCGAGTTCGAGCTGCTGCGCTACCTGATGCGCAACCCGCGCCGGGTGCTGAGCAAGGCGCAGATCCTCGACCGGGTCTGGTCGTACGACTTCGGCGGCCAGGCCAACGTGGTGGAGCTCTACATCTCCTACCTGCGGCGGAAGCTGGAGGGCGGCACCGGACTGCCCCCGATGATCCACACCCGGCGCGGTGCCGGCTACCTGATCAAGCCGGCCAAGTAGTGGCACTCCGACTGCCCGGGCCGCCGCCCCGCCGGCTCGGACCCCGCCGGCGGCGGCCGTGGTCGCTGCGGACGCGGCTGGTCGTGTCGGCGGTGGCGCTGATCGCCGTGGTGGGCGCGGCCATCGGAACCGTCACCACCCTCGCCATGCGCTCCCGCCTGATGGGCGAGCTGGACAAGCAGCTGACCACCTCCGTCGAGATGGCCGTCAGAGGCCCCGGCGCCGGCAAAGCGGCCCGCGAGAGCAGCCTCGGCTTCGTCTTCGCCCCCGGCTCCCCCATGGGCGCCGCCGGGATCCGGCTCGACCCGGCCCGGAAGGTGCTCGGCGGCGCACGCATCGCCCCCGTGGAGGGCCCCGGCCTCGACCACCGGGAGGTCCTCACCGAGGCCCAGACCGCCGTGCTGGCCCAGGCCGCGCGGACGGCCGGCCCGGGCGGGTCCCGCCCGGTGGACGTGGACCTCCCCGGCCTCGGCGCCTACCGGGCACTGTCCGCGCCCGACGGCGCCCTGGTGCTGGCCTTCCCGCTCAAGGGCGTCGACTCCACCGTGAACACCCTGATCGCCGTGGAGGTCTGCGTCACCCTGGCCGGCCTGATCGCCGCCTCCCTCGCCGGACAGGCGCTGGTCGCGGTCGCCCTGCGCCCGCTGCGCCGGGTCGCCGCCACCGCCACCCGCGTCTCCGAACTCCCCCTGCACAGCGGGGAACCGGCCCTGCACGAGCGGGTGCCCGACGCCGAGGCGGATCCCCGTACGGAGGTGGGCCAGGTCGGGGCGGCCCTCAACCGGATGCTGGGGCACGTCTCCTCGGCGCTGACGGCCCGCCAGCAGAGCGAGACGCAGGTCCGCCAGTTCGTCGCCGACGCCTCCCACGAGCTGCGCACCCCGCTCGCCTCCATCCGCGGGTACGCCGAACTCACCCGCCGGGGACGGGAGGAGCCCGGGCCCGACACCCGCCACGCGCTGGCCCGGATCGAGTCCGAGGCCACCCGCATGACCGGGCTGGTTGAGGACCTGCTGCTGCTGGCCCGGCTGGACGCCGGCCGCCCGCTGTCCCGTGAGGACACCGACCTGGCCCCGCTCGTCGTCGACGCCGTCAGCGACGCCCGGGCCGCCGGCCCCGGACACCACTGGCACCTGGCCCTGCCCGAGGAACCCGCTCCCGTCCTGGCCGACCCGGCCCGCATCCAGCAGGTCCTCGTGAACCTCCTCGCCAACGCCCGCACCCACACCCCGCCGGGCACGACCGTCACGGCCCGTGTTTCACGTGAAACATCCGCCGTCCGGCTGCGGATCGAGGACGACGGGCCCGGCATCCCCGCCGAGCTGATGCCCCACGTCTTCGAGCGCTTCGCCCGGGGCGACGCCTCCCGCTCCCGGGCGGCGGGCTCCACCGGCCTGGGCCTGGCCATCGTCCAGGCCGTGGTCACGGCCCACGACGGACGGGTGGACGTACGCAGCGAACCCGGCCGCACCTGCTTTGAGGTACTGCTCCCCCTCGCCCCGGACCCCCGGCCCGTCCCGCGGACGGACTCACAGAGCGGCCACAGGCTCAGCACATCGAGGTGACAGGGCGCCCGGTGAGGGTCGGACCATGCCAACCGACACCTCTTCCGACGCCCTCCCGGCCCGGGCGCCCCTCGCGCCCGCGCCTGGCGAGCCCGTACTCGACGTGGTGATCCCGGTCTACAACGAGGAAAAGGACCTCGGCCCCTGCGTGCGCCGACTGCACGCACACCTCACCCGGACCTTTCCGTACCCGTTCCGCATCACCATCGCCGACAACGCCAGCACCGACCGCACCCCCGCGTGCGCGGCCGAACTCGCCGCCGGCATCCCCGGCGTACACAGCGTCCGGCTGGAGGAGAAGGGCCGCGGCCGCGCCCTGCGCACCGTCTGGAGCCGGTCGGAGGCCCCCGTCCTCGCCTACATGGACGTGGACCTCTCCACCGACCTGAACGCGCTGCTGCCGCTGGTCGCCCCGCTCATCTCCGGCCACTCCGACCTGGCCATCGGCACCCGGCTCGCCCGCTCCTCACGGGTGGTGCGCGGAGCGAAGCGGGAGTTCGTCTCCCGCGCCTACAACCTGCTGCTGCGCTCCTCGCTCGCCGCCCGTTTCAGCGACGCCCAGTGCGGCTTCAAGGCCATCCGCCGGGAGGTCGCCGAACGGCTGCTGCCCCTCGTCGAGGACACCGGCTGGTTCTTCGACACCGAGATGCTGGTCCTCGCCGAACGGGCCGGGCTGCGCATCCACGAGGTGCCCGTGGACTGGGTCGACGACCCCGAGTCCACGGTCCACATCGTGAAGACCGCCACCGAGGACCTGAAGGGCGTCTGGCGGGTGGGCCGGGCGCTGGCCCTCGGGGCGCTCCCCCTCGACCGGCTAGCCCGCCCCTTCGGCGACGACCCCCGCGACCGCACCGCCCTGCCCGGGGTGCCACGCGGGCTGGCCCGCCAGCTGCTCGGCTTCTGCGCGGTCGGCGCGCTGTCCACCCTCTGCTACCTCGCCCTGTACTCCCTCTTCCGGCTCGGCACCGGACCGCAGGCCGCCAACGCCGCCGCCCTGCTGGTCTCCGCCGTGGCCAACACCGCCGCCAACCGCCGGCTCACCTTCGGCGTCCGGGGCCGCGCCCGCGCCCTGCGCCACCAGGCCCAGGGCCTCGTCGTGTTCGCCATCGGACTCGCCCTGACCAGCGGCTCGCTCGCCGCCCTCGGCGCGGCCACCGACGACCCCGCCCACGGCACCGAACTGGCCGTGCTGATCACCGCCAACCTCGCCGCCACCGTGCTGCGGTTCCTGCTCTTCCGCGCCTGGGTCTTCCCCGAGCGCCGCACCGCCCCCGTTCCCACGAAGGACGACCACCGATGACCACCGCCCTACCGCCCGTCGACTCCCCGTTCCCCGAACGGGCCCCCGCCCCGGCCCGGGACGTGGCCGCGCACCGCGCCGCCACCGGCCGGCCCCGCTGGGAACGGCCCGCGTACGCGGCGCTGCTGCTCGCCACCGCCGTGCTCCTGCTGTGGAACCTGGGCGCGTCCGGCTATGCCAACTCCTTCTACTCCGCCGCCGTGCAGGCCGGTTCCGAGAGCTGGAAGGCCTTCTTCTTCGGCTCCTCCGACGCCGGGAACTCCATCACCGTCGACAAGCCCCCGGCCGCCCTGTGGCCGATGATGCTGTCCGTCCGGATGTTCGGGCTCGGATCCTGGCAGATCCTTATCCCGCAGGCCCTGATGGGCGTCGCCACCACCGCCGTCCTGTACGCCGCCGTGCGCCGCCAGTTCGGGCCCGCGGCCGCGCTGCTGAGCGGGGCCGCGTTCGCGCTCACACCCGTCGCCGCGCTGATGTTCCGCTTCAACAACCCCGACGCGCTGCTGACCCTGCTGCTCACGGTCACCGTGTACTGCGTGCTGCGGGCCCTCGACGGGGCACGGACCGGGTGGCTGGTGGGGGCAGGGGTGGCCATCGGTCTGGGCTTCCTGACCAAGACCCTCCAGGCCTTCGTCATCCTGCCGCCGCTGGCCCTGCTGTACGCCGTCTGCGCGCCGACCCGGCTGCGCAGGAGGCTCGGGCAGCTGCTGCTCGCCGGGGCGGCCATGGTGGTGGCCGGCGGCTGGTGGGTGGCCGTCGTGGAGCTGTGGCCCGCCTCCTCGCGCCCGTACATCGGGGGCTCGCAGCACAACTCCTTCCTGGAGCTGACCTTCGGCTACAACGGGCTCGGCCGCCTCAACGGCAACGAGACCGGCAGCGTGGGCGGCGGGCGGACCGGCGGGGCCGCGGGCGCCTTCGGCGGGTACGGGATGCCCGAGGGCGGGCCGGGCCCGCGGGGCGGCGGCTGGGGGGAGACCGGCGTCGGCCGGTTGTTCTCGGACACCGTGGGCGGCCAGATCTCCTGGCTGCTACCCGCTGCACTGGTGCTGCTGGTGGCCGGGCTGGTGGTGACCTGGCGGGCCGGCCGGGCCGCCGACTCCCTCCAGGGCATGGCCCGCGCGGCCTTCCTGGCCTGGGGCGGCTGCCTGCTGATCACCGCCGTGGTGTTCAGCTGGATGCAGGGCATCTTCCACGAGTACTACACGGTGGCGCTCGCGCCGTTCGTGGCCGCGCTGGTGGGCATGGGCGTGGCCGTGCTGTGGGAGGAGCGGGGCGCCGGGGCCGCCGCGTTCACCCTGTCCGCGACCCTCGCCCTGACCGCCGTCTGGTCGTACGTGCTGCTCGGCCGCGCCTCCGGCTATCTGCCGTGGCTGCGCTGGGCGGTGCTCGTCGGCGGGCTGCTCGCCGCCGCCGCGCTGCCGTTCGCCGCCCGGCTGGGACACCGGGTGCTGCTGGGGGCGGCGGCGCTGGGACTGGGCGCGGCCCTCGCGGGCCCGTTCGCGTACTGCCTGACGACCATCGGCACCGGCCACACCGGGTCGATCGTGACGGCCGGTCCGGCGGTGGCCGGCGGGCGGGGCGGTCCGGGCGGGATGCGCTTCGGGCCGGGCGGGGAGCGGCTCGCGGGCGGCCTGCCGGGCATGTTCGGGGGCGGTCCGGGCGGCGGTGCGCCGCAAGGGGCCCCGCAGGGAGTGCCGCAAGGCGGCCAAGGGGGCCCGGGCGGTCAGGGCGGCGTGCCGCAGGGGGGTCCGCAGGGCTTCCCGCAGGGCGCCGGACCGGGCTCCCTCCCGCTCGGCGGCGCGGCCGGAGCGGCGGGCGGGCCCGGGGCGGGCCGGGGGATGCAGGGCGGTGCCGGCGGGCTGCTCGACGGGGCCCGGGTCTCCGCCGAGGCCAAGGCCGCGCTGCGAGCGGACTCCGGCCGCTACACGTGGGCCGCGGCCGCCATCGGCTCGCAGAACGCGGCCAGTTACCAGCTGGCCTCCGGCCGGCCGGTGATGCCCCTCGGCGGCTTCAACGGCAGCGACCCCTCGCCGACCCTGGAGCAGTTCAAGGCGTACGTGAAGACGGGGAAGATCCACTGGTTCATCGCCCAGGGCGGCCTCGCGGCCGGCGGCGAGTCCCGGACGACGGGCCGCCAGGGCGGCCCGGGCGGGTCGGTCAGTACGGCCATCGACAGCTGGGTGAAGGCCACGTTCACGTCCACCACCATCGGCGGGGCCACGTTCTACGACCTCACGGCCCCGTCGGCCGGCACGTCCTGAAGCGGCCCCGATCCACGCGCCACCCCCTAGCATCAAGAGGGCGGACCGGGCATTCCGGGCTGATCCCCTTGTGATGAGGAGGGCACCTCGATGGTGACCGAGGCTGATCCGGGCGAGGCCAGGACCAGTGTGTGGCTGGCCGTACGGCCGGCCGCCCCCGTCAGACGCCGCACCGAGGCCCCTTCGGGGCTGGACCGGGACCGGATCACCGCCGCCACCGTGCGGCTGCTGGACGCCGAAGGGCTCGGCCGCTTCTCCATGCGGAGGCTGGCGGCCGAGCTCGGCGTCACCGCGATGTCCCTGTACTGGTACGTGGACACCAAGCACGATCTGCTGGAACTGGCCCTGGACAGCGCCCTGGGCCAGCAGCGGCTGCCGGCCGGGCCGCCCCCGGAGGAGCCCTGGCCGAGCCGGCTGCGGGCCCTGGCCCGCGGCTACCGGAGGGTGCTGGCCGAGCACCCGTGGGTGGCTCCGCTCAGCGTTGCCTACCCGAACATCGGCCCGCACGCGCGGGCCTTCGACGCCGCCCTGCACCAGCTGCTGGAGGCGGCCGGGCTGGCGGACGCCGGCCGGACCGGCGCCCACCTGGCCGTCTCGCAGTTCCTGGGCGGCTGCGCCCTGCACGGCTGCGGGGGCACGGTGCGGCGGGCGCCCGAGGCGGACTTCGCCCTGGCCCTCGATGTCCTGATCGCGGGCATCGAGGCCAAGGCCGCCGCCCACCGGCCCCAGGCCTGACGGCCCACAGGCCCCAGGCCTGACGGCCCCCGGCCCCAGGCCTGACGGACACAGGCCCCAGGCCTGACGGACACAGGCCCCAGGCCTGACGGCCGCCGGACTCAGGCCTGCGACGAGGCCTCCGCGTCCGGGGCGTGCACGGCCGGCTTCGACTTCAGCGCGACCTCCTTGATGAAGAGCACCAGCACCAGCCCGAGCAGCGCGGTGGGCGCGGCGTAGAGGAAGACGTCGCCGACGCCGTGCCCGTACGCGGACTCCATGACCTGCCGGAGCGGCGCGGGCAGCTTGTCGAGGTCGGGGATGCCGCCCCCGCCGGTGCCGCCGTGCCCCAGGGCCGCCGCCTTCGGGCCGAGTGCGGCCAGCCCGTCCTTGACGTAGTGGGTGACCCGGTTGGCCATGACCGCGCCCAGCGCGGAGACGCCCATGGCGCCGCCGAGGGAGCGGAAGAACGTCACGACGGAGCTGGCGGCGCCGAGGTCCTCGGGGGCCACCTGGTTCTGGGTGGCGAGGACCAGGTTCTGCATCATCATGCCGAGGCCGAGGCCGGTCAGCGCCATGAAGAGGGCGATGCGCCAGTACGGGGTGTCGTAGCGCAGGGTGCCCAGGAGCCCGAGTCCGGCGGTCAGCAGCACGCCGCCGGAGACCAGGAACGCCTTCCACCGGCCGGTCTTGGTGATGATCTGGCCGGAGACGGTGGAGGAGACGAACAGGCCGCCGATCATCGGGATGGTCAGGATGCCCGACATGGTGGGGGACTCGCCCCGGGCCAGCTGGAAGTACTGGCTGAAGAAGACCGTGCCGGAGAACATCGCGATGCCGACGAACAGCGAGGCGGCCGAGGCCAGACTGATGGTCTTGTTGCGGAAGAGCCGCAGCGGGATGATCGGGTCGCTCGCGCGGGACTCGACGAGGAGGAAGAGCAGGCCGAGCACGACGGCGCCGCCGGTCATCGCCAGGGTGGTCCAGGAGATCCAGTCGTACGAGTCGCCGGCCTGCGTGACCCAGATCAGCAGCAGCGAGACGGCGCCGCTGATCAGGAAGGCGCCCAGCCAGTCCACCTTCACGTCCCGGCGGACCACCGGCAGGTGCAGGGTGCGCTGGAGGACGATCAGGGCGATGACCGCGAAGGGCACGCCGACGTAGAAGCACCAGCGCCAGCCCAGCCAGTCGGTGTCGGTGATGACGCCGCCGAGCAGCGGGCCGCCGACGGTGGCGACGGCGAAGACCGCGCCGAGGTAGCCGCTGTAGCGGCCGCGCTCGCGCGGGGAGATCATCGCGGCCATCACGATCTGGGCGAGGGCGGAGAGACCGCCGACGCCGATGCCCTGGACGACGCGGCAGGCGATGAGCATGCCGGTGTTCTGGGACAGGCCCGCGACCACCGAGCCGAGGACGTAGATCACCAGGGATATCTGGACCAGCAGCTTCTTGCTGAAGAGGTCGGACAGCTTGCCCCACAGCGGGGTCGCGGCCGTCATCGACAGCAAGGCGGCGGTGACGACCCAGGTGTAGGAGGACTGGGTGCCGCCGAGGTCGCTGATGATCTGGGGCAGGGCGTTGGAGACGATCGTGGAGGACAGGATCGCCACGAACATGCCGAGCATGAGCCCGGACAGCGCCTTCATGATCTGGGAGTGGGTCATGGGCGCGCCGTCGGACGTGGTCTCCGACTGGCCGCCTCCCCGCACACCGGAGGGTGTGGTCGTAGCCATGTGGTTCCTTTGCCTAGAAGCTCGATCGGAGTCGGGCCAGCAGGGTGTTGAGTGCGTCGATGTCCTCGGCCGACCAGTCGGCCAGGGCCTTCTCCAGCGCGTGCGTGTAGCGGGCGCCGAGCTCGGCGAGCATGGCGCGGCCGTCGTCGGTCAGGCGCAGGATCCGGCAGCGGCCGTCGCCGGGGTCGGTCTCCCGGTCGATCAAGCCGCGCTGTGCCACGTGGGCGACGTGCCGGCTGCTGACGGAGATGTCGACGGCCATGAACTCGGTGAGCCGGCTGAGCCGCATCTCGCCGTACCGGTCGAGCAGGGTGAGGACGGCGGCGGCGCCGGGCGGGCAGTGCGGGGGCAGGGTCCGGGCCAGGTCGCGTTTGACCGCGCCGACGCCGGTGAGCTGGCGGGCCAGCTCCTCGTAACGGGTGTTCTGCGCCGTCTGTGTGGCCACCGGACCGCCCCCATCTCGTTGCTTAGGGCAACCATAGAAGAGCATGGTTGCTACAGGCAAATGAATCTGGAGGGTGGGGCGGTAAAGGAATCGGAAAACCCGCTAGGGTCCTGAGCCATGTCGGCACACCACAACTCACCTGACGCCGAGGGCTCGTACGACCCCGCAGGCAGCACTCAGATGTTCCGCGCGTTCGTGGCGGAGGGCGAGGGCCAGGCGGCCCGGACGCCGTCCGTGCCGGGCTCGCGGCGCCGGGTCAAGGAGTCCGGTCCGAAGGCGCGCGGCTGGCTCATGCTGGTCTTCGGGCTGGTGCTGATGTTCGGGGCGGCGCTGTGGGTGGTGCTGCGCTGACGCCTGCGATCCGGGTTCAGCTCCAGGTCGCGGTGACCCCGCGGGTCTCCACGTGCATGCCCAGGGGGACCCGCCAGGCCTCGACGCAGACCGTGTAGGCCGCCGTCCTGGAGGTCCCGCCCGCGATGGGGGCGGGCAGGGGCTGGGTCGTGGTGATCGTGGCCCAGTCGATGCCGAGGGCGCCGATGATGTGGGTCGCGAAGCCGACCGTGCCCGAACGGGCGGCGGTGGAGCCGGTGTTGGTGAAGGTCACGGTGACGCGGTCGCACCAGCGGTCGGAGGCGGCCGCGCGGGCCGGGGCGCTCAGCGTGAGGGCGGCCGGAGTGGCCGGAGTGGCCGGCGGGGACGGGGCGCCTCCCGAGCCCCCAGTGCCCCCTGTGCCGCCCGAGCCCCCTGTGCCGCCCGTGCCGCCGGTTCCGGGCGTCGGTGTGCCCGGTGTGCCCGGAGAGCCGGTTCCGCCGCCCGTGCCGTCGCCGCCGCCCGCGCCCCCGGCGCCGGGAGCGGTCGCGGGGTTGCCCGGGGCCGGCGGGGTGCCGGGGGCGGGGTCGGAGCCGGCCGGGGCGGTGGCCGTCGCTCCGCCCTGGGCGGAGCCCCCGGGTGCCAGGGACCCCGGCGCGCCGGGGGTCGTAGGGACGGAGGCGCTCGTGGAAGGGGCCGAGCCCGCCGACGCGATCGGCTGGAACTCCACCTGCCCCCGCGGCGGTACGTTCTCCCCCGCGCCCCGCTCGGGCCCGGGGGGCGCGGCGCCCACGGCGGCGTAGCCCTCGCGGGCCGGGCCGCCGCATCCGGTGAGGGCGGCGGCGGCCGTGCAGCACAGGGTCAGGGCGAGGGTGCGGACCGTGCGGGATCCCGTTCGCATCGCGCCAGTTTTCCTGACGCCATGTCAAATGTGAACCCCGCGCCCGCCGGTGAGCGGGGCGCTACTCGCCGATCAGGCCGGTCCGCAGCTGTGCCAGCGTCCGCGTCAGCAGCCGGGAGACGTGCATCTGGGAGATGCCGACCTCCTCGCCGATCTGCGACTGGGTCATGTTCGCGAAGAACCGCAGCATGATGATCTGCCGCTCCCTGGGCGGGAGTTTGGCCAGAAGCGGCTTGAGCGACTCGCGGTACTCGACGCCCTCCAGCGCGCTGTCCTCGTACCCCAGCCGGTCCGCGAGCGAGCCCTCGCCGCCCTCGTCCTCCGGGGAGGGGGAGTCGAGCGAGGAGGCGGTGTAGGCGTTGCCGACGGCGAGGCCGTCGACGACCTCCTCCTCGGACACGCCGAGGACGGCCGCCAGCTCCGGCACGGTCGGGGACCGGTCGAGGCGCTGGGCGAGTTCGTCGCTGGCCTTGGTCAGCGCGAGGCGCAGTTCCTGGAGCCGGCGCGGGACGCGGACGGACCAGGAAGTGTCCCGAAAGAATCGTTTGATCTCGCCCACGACGGTCGGCATGGCGAACGTCGGGAACTCGACTCCGCGTTCGCAGTCGAACCGGTCGATCGCCTTGATCAGGCCGATCGTGCCGACCTGGACGATGTCCTCCATCGGCTCGTTGCGGCTGCGGAACCGGGCCGCCGCGTAGCGCACCAGTGGCAGGTTCAGCTCGATCAGGGTGTCGCGTACGTACGTCCGTTCGGGGCTGTCCGGGTCCAGGGTGGCGAGTCGCTGGAAGAGGGAGCGGGAGAGGGTGCGGGTGTCGATGGCTTCCGAGCGGTCGGCCACTGCCGGCAGCTCACGCGTTTCGAGCGTGAGCACCTTGGAGCTGCCCTGGTCTACGGACATGCCACCCCCTTGAGGTCGCGGACGGTCGCGTATCGGCGCGCCCGTCGGAGGAACGCAGCCTCCACCTGAATACCGGAGGCGGGGCTGCGGCAAACGCGGTTCCAGCAGAATGTCACATGTCGGCAACACGCTGTAGCGCCATGTCGACAAGTATCTCCAGCGACAGAGATCCGACCGAGCGGAATGAGCCGGTTCTGTAGGGAATCGCGGGCGGGCCTCCACCCGATCCGGTTAAGCCTCGATCCTGTTTGCGGATCTCAGACGGGCGAAGCTGCGGGCGAGCAGCCGGGAGACGTGCATCTGGGAGACCCCGAGCTCGGCGCTGATCTGCGACTGCGTCAGGTTGTTGTAGTACCGCAGCAGGAGGATCCGCTGCTCCCGTTCGGGCAGCTGTACGAGCAGGTGGCGGACGAGGTCGCGGTGTTCGACGCCGGCCAGCTCGGGGTCCTCGTAGCCGAGCCGGTCGAGCAGCCCGGGCATCCCGTCGCCCTCCTGGGCGGCTTCGAGGGAGGTCGCGTGGTAGCTGCGGCCGGCCTCGATGCAGGAGAGCACCTCGTCCTCGCTGATCCGCAGCCGCTCGGCGATCTCGGGGGTGGTGGGGGTGCGGCCGTGGAGGGTGGTGAGGTCCTCGGTGGCGGCGTTGACCTGCACCCACAGCTCGTGGAGGCGGCGCGGGACGTGGACGGTGCGGACGTTGTCGCGGAAGTACCGTTTGATCTCGCCCACGACGGTCGGCATGGCGAAGGTCGGGAACTGCACCCCGCGCTCGGGGTCGAACCGGTCGATCGCGTTGATCAGCCCGATGGTGCCGACCTGGACCACGTCCTCCATCGGCTCGTTGCGGCTGCGGAAGCGGGCGGCCGCGTAGCGCACCAGCGGGAGGTTGGCCTCGATCAGGGCCCCGCGCACCCGGTTGTGCTCGCTGGTGCCCGGTTCCAGGCCCTTCAGCTGGCCGAAGAGGACCTGGGTCAGGGCCCGGGTGTCGGCGCCCCGGCTCTGCGGTCTCGGGGCGGTGGCCGCCGGTTCCGGGGGGTCGGCGGGCTGCTCGTGCGGCTCCTGGCGGGGTTCTTGCTGGGGAGGCACCTGAGGCGCAGTACTGGCCGGCACGGTCACGCCACCCCTTCGGTCAACTCATCCGTCTCATCCGTCAAAAGCGGTCATAGCATCACAAGAGATGTGCACTATGCGCAAGCACCGTATATAGCCGTGTTGAGGGCAAGTTGGGCATTTAGGGGTATTCTTTTTACCGTCGTGAACGCGAAAGGCCCCCCACCCGCGGAGTGGGGGGCCTGGATGTCCGGAAATCGCTTCAGCGTACGGGTTCAGGTCACCAGTTCGGTGATGAACTCGCCGATGCCGGATGCGGCATCCGATATGCCCTGGAAGCCTATTCCCACCATCTCGGCAGCCCGCTTGGGCTGGGTGATGATCACGAAGAGGACGAACACCGTGAGGGCGCCCGTGATGAGCTTCTTGGTGTCCATGAGCGGTGTCGGCCTCCCCAACCGGTACTGCAAAGTCGGGTGAGTCTAACCGGTCAGGTTTGGACACTCACCTGTCCTTTAAGGACCAATGACCCTGTCGTACGGGCCCTTTGCCGCTGGGTGTCCGGTCGTGGGAGGCGCAGGATGGGACACGAGCCCACCGGTTCTGGCAGGAAACCGGTGGGTGAGGGACAGGACCTCACTGCGGGGTCCGAGCCGCAGGCTTCCCCCTGACTGCGGCTCGGGCCGGCAGGTTCCGTCCTCCTCGGGGGAGGTGACGTGTCCCCCCGTTGTCACTTCCCCCGTCCGCGTGGAAGGCCCCGGCTCCGGCCGGGGCCTTCTTCGTGTTCCCGGCCCGTTCTCCCGTGTTCCCGCTGTTACTGGACGGCGCCCAGCAGGCCCATCAGGGGCTGTACGGGGGCGATCGCGGGCTGGAGCTGGTCCGGCAGCGTCATCAGCTGGTTGAGCTGGTTGGCCCCCTCGCCGACCTTCGCCCCGATGTCCTGGACGGAGGCCGGCTGGGCCCCCGCCGGCATGCCCGGGGCGGCCGTCGGCAGGTCCGGGAGGGTGAGCGGGGCGGGCGGGGCGGCCGAGGCGGCAGGAGCGGCGAGGCCCGCGGCGGCCCCCGCGAGGGCGAAGGCGGCGAGGATGCGCTGGGTCTTGGTCATGCCGTGTCAACGGCCGAGGGGACGCCCGGTCACGGCGGGCATGCACGAGAGCCCCGGTTCGTACGAACCGGGGCTCTCGGTCAAGAGCGGTGGTGGAGGGATTTGAACCCCCGATGGGTTGCCCCATACTCGCTTTCGAGGCGAGCTCCTTCGGCCACTCGGACACACCACCGAGAGAGATCCTAGCCGAAGGTGGGGAGTGCTTTGCAACTCCGGGTCACGTGGCCCTGCTCACCCCTCCGTCTCAGCGCTCCCGGAAGAAATCCGTCAGCTGCCGCGCGCACTCCTCTTCCAGCACTCCGCGGATCACCTCCGGCCGGTGGTTGAGCCTGCGGTCGCGTACGAGGTCCCACAGCGACCCGGCCGCGCCCGCCTTCTCGTCCCCCGCGCCGTAGACGACCCGGGCCACCCGGGACTGGACGAGGGCACCCGCGCACATCACGCACGGCTCCAGGGTGACCACCAGGGTGCACCCCGTGAGCCGCCACTCCCCGAGCCGGGCGGCCGCCCGGCGCAGCGCCAGGACCTCGGCGTGCGCCGTGGGATCGCCGACGGCCTCCCGCTCGTTGTGCCCGGTGGCGAGGACGGTCCCGTCGGGCCCGAGGACCACGGCACCGACCGGCACGTCGCCGGCCGGTACCGCGAGGGCCGCCTCGTCCAGCGCGAGGCGCATGGAGTCCCGCCAGGGGTCCCGTACCGGGTCGGGGGCGTACGGGGTGTCGTGCGCGGTGATCACTAGCGGACGGCCTCCAGGACCTCGGTGGCGCCGAGGGCCTCGGCGATCTCCGAGAGGGCGTCCGAGTCGAGGGACATCAGCTCCTTGTTGCCGACCCCGAGGTCCTCCAGCAGGCGGGGATCGCCGAGCGGCCCGGCCGGTACCGGCTCGGAGCCGGTCCCCACCGCGTCGTCCGCGTCCGCGTCCTCGTCCGTGAACGCGGAGACCGCTTCGTCCTCGCCGTCCTCGGTGCCGTCCAGGTCCAGGTCGTCGAGTTCGTCGACCTCCTCGTCGTTGCCCAGCAGCTCCTTGGTCAGCATCGATCCGTAGGAGCTTCGGTTCGCCACGGAGGCGTTCGACACGTAGTACCGGGGGTCCTCCTCCCCGTCCACGCGGATGACGCCGAACCAGGCGTCCTCCTGCTCGATGAGGGCGACCACCGTGTCGTCGTCGACAGCGGCGGACCGGGCGAGATCGATCAGATCACTGAGGGACTCGACGTCGTCGAGTTCCATGTCGCTCGCTTCCCACCCGTCTTCGGTGCGCGCGAGCAGTGCGGCGAAATACACCGTGACTCTCCCACTGGTCATAGGCGTGCCGGTTGGAGGTCCCCCCGGCCGGAGGTTGGGGTGTGAACGGTCGTGACACAAGCTGTTCGCACCCCGCCCAATCGGCATCGTGGCAGAAACAGCGGCTTTGCGAGAGGTCTTCCGCGCGGCGGCCGTGTCGCGGCGCCGGTCGGAGGGCCGGTCAGGAGCCGGTCGCTGCCGTGGGCATCGTGCCCGTCACCAACGGAACGTACGCATCCGCATCTGCTGGCGCATCCGGGCCGCGCGGGCACGCCGGGGCTGCACCCGGTCGCGCAGCGCCCGGGCTTCCATCAGGTCGCGCAGGAACTGGGCACGTCGCGCCCTGCGCTGCGCCGCCGTCTCCGGCGCTCTGTCCGCCTCGCTCCCCTTGTTGTCCTTCTCGGGCTGCGTCTTGGGCATCGGCCACCATCCCCGGCTGGTCCGGTCGTCCTCCTCCGCCGTCGCGAAGCAGACCCCCCGGCTCCCACCTTCCCCCCGTCGGCGCGTTTGATGCCACCCTCTTCCGGATCGCCCCAGGTCAGGGCCGGGCCCATCTGAGGGCTCAGGTCACGCCGGGTGGTCTCAGGCGACCTCGTCGTCCGTGAGCGCCGGGACGACGGCCACCGGCCCGTGCGCGTGCTGGAGCACCGCGTGCGCCACCGACCCGATCAGCAGGGACCGCCGGCGCGGGTGGTGGCGGCCCACCACGACCAGCGCCGCCGACCGGGAGGCCTCGACCAGCCGCCCCGCCGCGTCCCCGGGTACGGCGGCCTGCTCGACCGGCACGTCCGGCCACCGGGCCCGCAGCGGGGCCAGGCGCTCCGTCTGCGCCCGCAGCATCTCCCGTTCGGCGGGCACCCCGTCCGCGCCGTCGGCGAGCGCCTCGGGCGGGACCACCGCGAAGGGGCTGTCGATCACCATCATCGGACCGGGCGGCAGGACGTACGCCGAGACCACCTGGACGGTGGTCCCCCGGGCGGCGGCTTCCGCGAACGCGAAGGCCAGTACGTCCTCGGGCGTCTCGGCGGCGTGCAGCCCGAGCACCACCCGCCCGGCCGAGGCCCCCTCGGCGTCCTCCGCCGCGCGCTCCTCGTGCGGGACCACCACCACGGGGCAGGTCGCGGTGGTGGCCACGGCCCTGCTGCTCGACCCGAGCAGCAGGGTGGCGAACCCGCCGCGGCCCCGGGAGCCCATGACCAGCATCAGGGGCGCGGTCTCCGCGCTGATGGCCCGCAGCGCCTCGGGTACGGAGCCCTCCAGGGCCTCGTAGCGCACCTCCCGCGGGAGCTCCGGGCCCGACTCCAGCAGGGCGCGGACGCGGTCGCCCACGGGGTCGGCGTACTCCTCGGGTTCGTTCGGGTCGTGCAGGGCCGAGCGGCGCCCCGCGTACAGCTGGGAGAGCTCGGGCAGGACGTGCGCGACCAGCAGGCCGGTGCCGTGGCGCAGGGCGGCCAGGCGGGCCCATTCCAGGGCGCGCAGGCTGTGGTCGGATCCGTCGACGGCGGCGATGACCGGTCCCTTGCGCACATGGCCGTTGCTCATCAGTCAAGGGTGCTGGGCATCGGGGCGGCCCGCATCTCGGGCCCACCCGATGCCGTGGGGGGACGCGCCGCGCCCGCTGCACCGCGTAGCCTTTTGGCAGCAGGTCGCGAACAGCGGCCGTTTTTCGCAGGTAGCAGGGTCGCGGTCGCCGATCGCAGGTCGAAACCCGGCTGAGTCTTGGAGGATGTTGTGCGTTTGCAGGTCGTCGATCACCCCTTGGTGGCGCACAAACTCACCGCACTGCGCGACAAGCGCACCGACTCCCCCACGTTCCGGCGGCTCGCCGACGAGCTGGTGACGCTCCTCGCGTACGAGGCCACCCGCGACGTGCGCACCGAGCAGTCCGACATCGAGACCCCGGTCGGCCCGACCACCGGCGTCAAGCTGTCGCACCCGCGCCCGCTGGTGGTGCCGATCCTGCGCGCCGGCCTCGGCATGCTGGACGGCATGGTCCGGCTGCTGCCGACCGCCGAGGTGGGCTTCCTGGGCATGGTCCGCAACGAGGAGACCCTGGAGGCCTCCACGTACGCGACGCGCATGCCCGAGGACCTCTCCGGGCGCCAGGTCTACGTCGTCGACCCGATGCTGGCCACCGGCGGCACGCTGGTCGCCGCGATCCAGGAGCTCATCAAGCGCGGCGCCGACGACGTGACCGCCGTGGTGCTGCTGGCCGCGCCCGAGGGCGTCGAGGTCATGGAGCGCGAGCTCGCGGGCACGCCGGTGACGGTGGTGACGGCCGCCGTGGACGAGCGGCTCAACGAGCACGGCTACATCGTGCCGGGCCTGGGCGACGCGGGCGACCGCATGTACGGCTCGGCCGAGTAGGGGGCCGGCTCTCCGGTCAGCACTTCGGGGAGGGCGCGGGCGCGGGGTTGGCCAGGACGGCCAGCGCCTTGTCCGCGTCCTCCTTCGCGTTCAGCTCCTTGAAGGAGTCGCCCAGGATCAGGTCGATGTCCGCGCCCTCGCGGGTGTCGGTCTGCTGGACGACGCCGGTGAGCTGGGCGCCGAGGACGGAGTACGCCGCCTTGTCGGTCCGCGGGGAGCCGAGCAGTATCCCGGGCCCGGGGACCTTCTTGTCGAAGTCGGCGGGGGCGTTGCCGACGTGGCCGATGGTGAAGCCGCGCTTCTTCAGCTCGTCGCCGACGGCCTTGGCGAGGCCTGCGCGGGGGGTCGCGTTGTAGACGTTGACGGTGATCTGGCCGGGCTGCGGGAGCGCGACGGCGGGGGCGGCAGAGGCGGCCGGGCCGGGGTTCGCGGCCTTGGTCGGGCAGTCCTTCGCGGCGGCCGCGGCGGCCTGCTTGCCGCCGCCGCGGAACACGTCGATGAGCTGCAGTGCCCCGTAGCCGAGCAGGGCCAGCGCGAGGACCGATCCGAGCACGGCGAACACGATCTTCCGACGACGCCGCGGCCGGCTCATGCGGGGATAAGCGGTACCCGTGACGCGGTACTTTCCGCCCATGCCGGGGGGAGTGAGCATGCTCATGGGCGCAGCGTAGTGCCGTACCGGAACGATGCCTACTAAATGATCTGTTGATCGGGTAAGGCAGACCCGAAAGGCGCAATCGGCCCGCGGTCGGCCCGCGATCAGTCCATTTCGAGGACGCGCGCGTGCAGCACCTGCCGCTGCTGGAGGGCCGCGCGCACGGCGCGGTGCAGCCCGTCCTCCAGGTACAGGTCGCCCTGCCACTTCACGACGTGCGCGAAGAGGTCGCCGTAGAACGTGGAGTCCTCGGCGAGCAGCGTCTCCAGGTCCAGCTGTCCCTTGGTCGTCACGAGCTGGTCCAGCCGGACCGGGCGCGGGGCGACGTCCGCCCACTGCCGGGTGGTTTCCCTGCCGTGGTCGGGGTAAGGCCGGCCGCTTCCGATGCGCTTGAAGATCACACGGAAAGCCTACCGGGCCGGTGCCTCCGGGCGCAGCCTCGCTCCAGCGGTGCAAAAGTGGCGCACAGGGATATTCCGGGAGGGACGCATGAGCCAGAGCACCGACCCGGCCGACCCGGCCGCCACCGCGGCGGGACGAACGGAAGCGAAGGATCCGGCTGCCGCGATCGCGGCCGGGTACGCCTTCACCGGGCCCGCGCTGGAGCTCGGGGCCCTGCTCTGGGACGGGACCTGCCTCCCTGACCGGCAGATCCGCGTCCCGCTGTCGGTGCTCAACCGCCACGGGCTCGTCGCCGGCGCCACCGGAACCGGCAAGACCAAGACCCTCCAGCTGATCGCCGAGCAGCTGTCCGCCCACGGCGTACCCGTCTTCCTCGCCGACATCAAGGGCGACGTCTCGGGGATCTCCGCCCCCGGCGCGCCGGGCGGGCGGACCGCGGACCGGGCGCGGGAGGTCGGCCAGGCGTGGGAGGCCACCGGCTACCCCGCGGAGTTCTACTCGCTCGGCGGGATCGGCCCCGGGATCCCGGTCCGGGCGAGCGTGACCGCGTTCGGGCCGGTCCTGATGTCGAAGGTGCTCCGGCTGAACCAGACGCAGGAACAGTCGCTCGGCCTGATCTTCCACTACGCCGACTCCAAGGGCCTGGAGCTGATCGACCTCAAGGACCTGCGGGCCGTCGTCGCCTTCCTCGTCTCCGACAAGGGAAAACCGGAGCTGAAGGGGATCGGCGGGCTCTCCACCGCCACCGCCGGGGTGATCCTGCGGGCATTGACCGCATTCGAGCCGCAGGGCGCCTCGGAATTCTTCGGCGAACCCGAATTCGACACCATTGAATTCCTGCGAACGGCACCGGACGGGCGCGGGCTGATTTCCGTACTGGAACTTCCCGCCGTGCAAGACAAACCACAGCTTTTCTCGACATTTCTGATGTGGCTGCTCGCCGATCTCTACGCCGACCTCCCGGAAGTCGGCGATCTGGAGCGGCCCAAACTCGTCTTCTTCTTCGACGAGGCCCACCTCCTCTTCAACGGGGCCTCGAAAGCCTTCCTGGAATCCATCACCCAGACCGTGCGGCTCATCCGCTCCAAGGGGATCGGCGTCTTCTTCGTCACCCAGACCCCCAAGGACGTCCCCGCCGACGTCCTGGCCCAGCTCGGCAACCGCGTGCAGCACGCGCTGCGCGCCTTCACCCCCGACGACGCCAAGGCCCTCAAGGCCACCGTGCGCACCTTCCCCCGCTCCGCCTACGACCTGGAGGAGCTGCTCACCGGGCTCGGCACCGGCGAGGCCGTCGTCACCGTGCTCGGCGAGCAGGGCGCCCCCACCCCCGTCGCCGCCACCCGGCTGCGCGCCCCGCAGTCCCTGATGGGCCCGGTCGACGCGGCGGCCCTCGACGCGGCCGTCAAGGCCTCGCTCCTGTACCCCCGTTACGCGCAGCCCGTCGACCGCGCATCGGCGTACGAGAAGATCACCGCCGAACAGGCGGTCGCGGAGGCCGAGGCGGAGGCGGCGGCCGCGGCGGCGGAGGCCGAGAAACAGGCCAGGGCGGAGGAACGGGCCGCGCGCGGCGCCCCCAAGCCGGAACCCTCGCTGGCCCAACAGGTCGTCGGCAGCGGCCTGTTCCGCTCACTGGCGCGCTCGATCGGCACGCAGCTGGGGCGCGAGATCTCCCGCTCCCTCTTCGGCACGGCCCGCAGGCGCCGCTGACGGCGGCCCTCCAGGGGGAATCGAGCGAACCGGTTGTCCGCGTTACGGCAGCCGCTGACAGACTCATACGCATGCGGACCGAACTCACCGACACCACGTCCAGCAAGATCGACCGGGCCCTGCTGGCGGCCCGTCGAGCCGTGGGGAGCCCGACCATGGGGCTCGTGCTGACCCTCGTCATCGTCACCGACGAGGAGAACGCCTACGACGCCGTGCGCGCGGCCTCGGAGGCCTCGCGCGAGCACCCGTGCCGGATCATCGCGGTGATCAAGCGGACCCACCGCGGCCCCGAGCGGCGCCGGCAGACCCGGCTGGACGCCGAGCTGCGCGTGGGATCGGACGCCGGGTCCGGGGAGATCGTGATCCTGCGCCTGCACGGCGACCTCACCACCCAGGCCGGCTCGATCGTGCTGCCGCTGCTGGTGCCGGACGCGCCGGTGGTGGCCTGGTGGCCGGCCGACGCCCCCGCCGACCCGGCCCGCGACGAGCTGGGCGTACTGGCGCAGCGGCGGATCACCGACGCGCAGGCGGCGGCGGACCCGGTCGGCGTCCTGGCCGACCGCGCGGGCGCGTACGCCCCCGGCGACACCGACCTGGCCTGGACCCGGCTCACGCCCTGGCGCTCGCTGCTGGCCTGCGCCTTCGACCAGAAGGCGCTGCCGGTGACCGCGGCGGCGGTGGAGAGCGAGCCCGACAACGCGAGCGCCGAGCTGCTGGCGCGCTGGCTGGAGGACCGGCTCGGGGCGCCGGTGGCCCGGGTGGCCACCGACGGGCCGGTCATCACCCGGGTCCGGCTGGAGACCTCCGCCGGGGAGGTCGTGGTGGACCGGCCCACCGGCTCGCTGGCCACCCTGGTCCTGCCGGGCTGGCCCGACCGGAAGGTCGCCCTCAAGATCCGCAGCACGGCCGAGCTCATCGCGGAGGAGCTCCGGCGCCTCGACGCCGACGAGGTCTACGCCTCGGCGCTGCGCAGCCGGCCGGCCCAGGCGTCGCTCTCGGCGTAGTGGTTGTCGTAGACGGGCTGGCTGTCGATGATGTCCTGCACGGTGGCCTCGCCCGCGCGCACCCGGCCGAGGAGGCGGTAGTAGTCGAAGCGGGCCATGCCGGGGGTGAACCCGACGAACACCTCGGCGGTGTGGCCGGCGGCCGGGGCGAAGGCGTGCTTCACGCCGGGGGCGATGCTGATGAAGTCGCCCTTGGAGAGGGTGTGCACCTCGTCGCCGACGAGGACGTCGAGGCGGCCGTCGGTGACGTGGAAGAACTCGGTGGCCTTGGTGTGGAAGTGCACCGGCGCGCCGGCCGCGCCGGCCTCGAAGCTGGCGGTGTTGCAGGTGAGCTCCGCGGTGTCGGTGAGCAGGGTGATGGTGCTGCCGGGGGCGTCGGAGATGCGTTCGGCGGTGGTGGCGCGGGTGAGGTTCTCGGTCATAGCGGGAACGCTACGCGGGCCCTCGTTCCCGGACCGACCTGGTACGGCGGTCCGTCAAGTACCGTGCGGCGTCCGAGCGCTACGGGCCCTACTTGCTTCCGGAGGCCTTGGCGGCGGCCTTTGCCGCCTGCTTGTACTCGCGGACCTTCGCCAGCGACTCCGGCCCCGTGATGTCCGCCGCCGACCGGTACACGTTCGCCGCCCCGTACCCGCCGGCCGCCTCCCGCCACCCTTGCGGGCGCACCCTGTACCGCTTGCCCAGCAGCGCCAGGAAGATCTGCGCCTTCTGCTCCCCGAACCCCGGCAGCGCCTTCAGCCGCTTCAGCAGCTCCGCCCCCGTCCCCGCGTCCGTCCAGACCGCCGCCGCGTCCCCCTCGTAGTGCTCCACCAGGTACGCGCACAGCTGCTGGATCCGCTTCGCCATCGACCCCGGGTACCGGTGCACCGCCGGCTTCTGTGACAGCAGCGCCGCGAACGCCTCCGGGTCGTACGCGGCGATGGCGTGCGCGTCCAGGTCGTCGGCGCCCAGCCGCTGCGCGATCGTCCACGGCCCGGAGAACGCCCACTCCATCGGCACCTGCTGGTCGAGCAGCATCCCCGTGAGCGCGGCCAGCGGGCTGCGGGCGAGCAGGGCGTCGGCCTCGGGCTGCTGCGCGAGCCGGATGGTGATGTCGTCCATGCCCCCAGCCTCCCCCGGGACCACCCCCCACGCGCGTTCGGCGCGCGGTTGTCAGACCCCCGCCCTAGCGTGGGAGGGCGACAAGGACGACGCACAGACGACGCACAGGAGTCGATCGACCATGGCCGAGTTCCCGGAAGGCACCCCCTGCTGGGTGGACGCGATGTTCACCGACGTGGAGGCCGCCAAGGAGTTCTACGCCGATGTGCTGGGCTGGACCTTCGGCGAAGCCAGCAGTGAGTACGGCAACTACACGCAGGCCTACTCCGACGGGAAGGCGGTCGCGGCCGTCGTACCGCCGATGCCCGGGGGCGACGCGCCCTCGCAGTGGTGCCTGTACTTCGCCTCGGACGATGCCGCCGCCACCGCCGCGAAGATCAAGGCGGCGGGCGGCGAGCTGATGATGGAGCCGATGCAGGTGGGCGCGTTCGGCACGATGGCCATCGCCAAGGAGCCGAGCGGCGCCGTCTTCGGCGTCTGGCAGCCGGGCGAGCACAAGGGCTTCGAGAAGCAGGGCGAGGCGGGTTCGTACGCCTGGGCCGAGGTCTACACCCGCGAGCCGGAGAAGGCGGACCCGTTCCTGGAGCGGGTCTTCCCGTACGGCTCGCAGCAGATGGACGCCGGGGACGACCCGGAGACGGCGGGGATGGACTTCAAGGTCTTCAGCGTGGGCGGCGCCGACCATCCGGTGCTGGGCCGCATGAAGATGGGGGACGAGTTCCCGGCGCACGTCCCGTCCTACGTCCAGGTCTACTTCGGCGTCCCGAACTGCGATGTGGCGGTCGAGAAGGCGACGGCGCGCGGCGGGAGGGTGTACTTCGGCCCGATGGACAGCCCCTTCGGCCGTTTCGCCGCGGTCGGCGACCCGCAGGGCGCGGTGTTCGCGGTGATCGACATGGACACGCGGGTCGGCGAGATGCCGAAGTTCGGCTAACCCCGGCCGGAACCGGAACCGGAGCCGGGCCCGTGCGCCCGTGTCCCCCGGCCGGGGCACGGGCGCACGGGGGTCTCACCGTAACCGTCCGCCAGCCGAGGACACGCTCCGTCACCCGTCTGCCGGAACCGGTTCACCACAGAAAGGATCATCCACCGCTCGGGGCGGCTCAGGAGCAGCCCGGGCAGGTGCCGGGGGACGGGGCTGCGGAAGGCCTTGTCGCACGTGGTGCAGGACACGAGGGGGTCGGGCGGTACGAAGGCGGCCCGGCGGAAGAGCGGGGCGAGCTCGGGGGGTTCCTGGGCGTCGAGGCGGTGGGCGATCAGTCCCGCCGGGTTGGTGACGGGGTCGGGGATCCTCGCCGTGAGGACGGCGATCACCGCCTCCTTGGTCGCGCCGCGTTCCAGCCAGGTTTCGAGGCGGGGGGCGAGGCGTTCGATGTCCTTGCGGCCGAGGAGCAGGCGGTGGTCCGTGCGGCGCAGCTCGGCGAGGACCGTCATGGCCGCCCGGAGGGAGGGCGAGGGGGAGGGCGAGGGGGCAGGCGTGGGGTCGCAGGGGGGTTCCGGCTCGGGGGCGGGGGGTGCCGGTTCCGGGTCCGGGGTCGGCTCCGGGGTCGGCTCCGGGGTCGGCTCCGGCTTCGGGTCCGGGAGGGCGCGGGGCGGCAGGGTCGGGCGGGTGGCCGTGGCCTTGGGGTGGTTGTAGGACACCGTGTGGGTGACGAAGCGTCCGTCGGGCAGTTGTTCGCGGACCCGCTGCAGGTAGCCGTACGCCTCCAGCTCGCGCAGGGCCGACGCGATGCGGATCTCGCCCTCCGGCAGGCGCCTGGCCAGGTCCTTGATGCCGATGGGCGTTCCGGACGGCAGCGACTGGATGTACGCGGCCAAGCCGCGGGCGGTCAGCGTCAGATGGGGATGCTGCGCCAGGTGGTTCCCGATGACGGTGTACCGGGTCGTGTGACGGACGTTGGAGTGACGAACGCCGTACGTGGTGCGCGCAGGCGCGTTAGGGTGCGAGAGAGCCATGGGGAAGGTGTTGCTTCCTACTTGGTTAGGCCCTCGTCAGGGATTGCCGTCCCGACGGGGGCCGTCTTCGTTTGCGGGGTGGTCGGGGCGAGCATATGCCCGGCAACCCGGCCGAAATCCAACTGAGTTGGACTTATTCACCCGTGTGAGTGAGACGGCCCGTCGGGGGAGGCTGGTGGGGTTGGGAAAGGTTCTTTCTCCGGTACTGGCGAAGCAAAAGAAACGTACGGGCCGACCGGATCGTGGGCTGCCAGGAGTCGGGAGACCCCCGGGGCCGACTGGTCGGCGCAGCCGGTCAGTTGCTGCGGGCGGTGATGTCGCCATAGGCGGTGGTCGCGTGGATGGTGAGGGAGGCGGCAGCGCCCGCGGCGTTGTTGAGGGCGTTGTGGATGCGGCCGTAGCCGGTGCCGGCGTCGAGGGTCGCGGAGGCTTCGCGGGCGGCGCCGACGGTGATGTCGCCGTGCTGGGTGGTCAGGGTGAGCGTGCCGCTGACGGCTTCGGCGATGCGGATGGCGCCCTGCTGGGTGCGGATGTCGGCCGGGCCGCCGAGGCGGCCGAGCGTGACGTCGCCGGTCTGGAGGGTCAGGCGGGCGGAAGCGGTCTCCTCCAGCTGGACCTCGGCCTGCGCGCCTTCGAGGACGACGTTCCCGAGCCGTCCGGAGCCCCGGAGTTCGGCGGTGGCGACGTTCGCCTCGACGTGCGAGCCGGCCGGCAGCTGGACGGTCACGTTCACGAAGCCCGAGTTGTCCATGATCCGGTTCTTGGCCGGCGCGGCCGCGATCCGCAGGACCCCGTCGAGGTACTCGACCGTGGTCTCCTTGGCGGCCTTCACGTCGCGGCTCTTCGAGGCGTCCGCGGGGCGGACCTCGACCGTGGTGTCGGAGCGGTCCGCGGCGATGAACTGGATGCGCCCGGCGGGGATGTCCAGGACGGCCGAGACGGGGGCGGCGGTGGCGAACTTCTGCATGATGGTCTCCTGTGTCAGCGGCTTGCTTTCCGGTGTTTCCGACAGGAGAAACGCTATGTTGCGTTCGAGGTATGGGCAACAGGTTCGTTGCGTGTTGATGTTGTTTCCACAGGTCAAAGCCGGTAAATCGTTGCAGTGGGTCTGGATTTAATGCAACGTTTTCCGGCTGGATGTTGCAATGGAATGAAGGTGAACGCGACGCGTGACAGGACATCACGACGAGACGGGGGCGGCCTATGACGGGGTCGTCGAGCTGTATGCGGCGATGTTCGCCAACCGGCTGGAGGAGCACCCGTTCGCCCGGGCCGTGATCGGCACCTTCGCCGAGCTGGTGCGCGGGACGGGATCGGGCAACCTGCGGGTGGCCGACGTCGGGTGCGGGCCCGGGCACCTGACGGCCATGCTGGGCGAACTGGGCCTGGACGCCTCCGGGTTCGACCTCTCCCCCGGCATGGTCGACCACGCCCGGCGGGCCCATCCCGAGCTGCGGTTCGACGAGGCGCGGATGGAGGCGCTGCCGGTCGGCGACGGGGCGCTGGGCGGCGTACTGGCCCACTACTCGATGATCCACACCCCGCCGGGGGAACTGCCCGCGCTGCTCGCCGAACAGGTGCGCGTCCTGGCGCCGGGGGGCCTGCTCCTGGTCTCGTTCTTCGGGACGGACGGGCCGGAGCCGGTCCGCTTCGACCACAAGGTGACGCCCGCCTACAGCTGGCCGGTGGACCGCTTCGCCGCGCTGCTGGCCGGGGCCGGGCTCGTCACCGTCGCCCGGCTGGTCCACGACCCGGCCACCGAACGGGGCTTCCTCGACGCCCACTTGCTGGCCAGGCGCCCCGAGGGGGCGGGTCAGTCGCAGGACTCCGCGAGGTAGGTCGCCGCCAGGGCGCCCGCGCGGGTGAACCAGTCGTGGATCACCGCCACTTCCTCGGGGCTGTACTGGGAGAAGAGTTCCCCGAGGAGTACGTAGTACGGCTCGTACACGTCGCGGACGCGCTGCGCGGCCTCGGGGACGGCGACCACGCGCACCCGTCGCCCGTCGGCGGGATCGGGCTGCCGGGTCACGAACCCGCCGCGCTCCAGCCGGTTGACGATGCCGGTCACCGCGCCGGTGGTGACGTGCGCACGGGCGGCGAGGTCGCCGGCGGTGACGGGGGTGTCCCCGGCCTGGAGGACGTACGCGAAGCAGATCAGGTCCGTCGGACCCAGCCCCAGGTTCTTCGCGAACTCCTGCTGGGCGACCATGCTCGTCGCGATCAGGTCGTCCATCGCGCCGATCGCCGCCGGGACGGAGGCGGCGGGGCGGGGCGTGCCCTCCATTGAAAATCCCTTAGCGCCTAAGATAAATTGCTCACTGACTAAGACATCATAAGTCGGAGAGGGCTGACGCATGAGCGGGCACGGGTACGACGAGGGGCACACGGTCGCCGGATGGGCGGGAACGGCCGTCGCCGCCGTGGGAGCCGCGGTGGTGGGTCTGGGCGTGTGCGGCTGGACGCCGGGGATATGGATCGGGACCGGCGTCCTCGCGGCGGCCGGCGTGCTGACGTGGGCCCTGCACCTGGCGGGCTGGGGCAAGGGGCCCGGGCCGCGCCCGAAGGCCCACTGGCCGATGGGGGCCCGCGACCACACCGTGCGCGAGGGACACCCCGAGTGCCTCGGGTGCCGGATGGCCGGACGGCGGCCCGCCGTAGCGGCCGTCCGGTCGCGCTAGCTGCGAACTGGGCTCCGCCCGGGCCGTCTTGCGCGGGGCGCAGGGGCGAGCCGCTCGGGTGGTTCCGGGCCGTGGATGCGAGGGGCGGTCGGCGGGGTGATCCATTCGGTCCTACGGTCAAACCCGTGCGGGTCTGCCCGGATCGCGCGAAGTGACTACGTAAGAGGTCGAACCACCCATGAGCCTGAGCATCCGCAACCAGATCGCCGGCACCGTCACCGCCATCACCACCGGTGAGGCCATGGCGACGGTCAAGGTTCGTCTCGAAGGCGGCCAGGACATCACCGCCGCCATCACCGCCGACGCCGTCAAGGAGCTGGGTCTGGCCGCCGGTTCCTCCGTGAAGGCCCTGGTCAAGGCCACTGAGGTGGCCCTGGCCACCGGGCCCGTCGAGGGGCTGTCCATCCGCAACCAGATCGCCGGCACCGTCGCCGAGGTCGCCACCGGTCCGGCCATGGCCTCCGTCAAGGTGGACGTGAACGGCGGCGGGCTGACCGCCGCGATCACCGCCGACGCCGTCGACGCCCTCGGGCTGGCCGCCGGCTCCTCCGTCGTCGCGCTGATCAAGGCGACCGAGGTCTCCCTCCAGACCGCGTAAGGCCCGCCGGGGGCGCGGCCGGGACCCTCACTCGATGTAGAGGCTCCGGCCGCGGCCGATGGCGGTCGTGCCGGGTGCGATCTCCTGCTTCACCTCGCCGTCGCAGTTCGGGCCGGACCACACCCACGCCGTTTCGTCCGTGAGGTTGGTGACCTTCGGCGGGGCGAAGTCGCCCAGCGGGTAGCAGCCCGACGGCTCCTCGTGCTCGGTCCCGTCGATGTAGAGCAAGCCCTCCGCCGCCTGCGCCGTGCCCGCCGGGGACGCCAGCGCCAGCAGCGCGGCCGCCGCGCACGCCCCCAGGGCCTTCCCCGCCCGTCGTGCCGTTCGCATCATCGTCCGTCCACCTCTTCCGACCCGACCGACCAGCTGTCGTCGCTGATGGTAGCGAGAGGTGGCTCTACGTGACGGCGTGTCCGGCATTCGGACCACGGAAACCAGCCACTCCGGGAAGGGTCGCGCTCGATGATTCACCGCGGGGTGCAGACGGGGCGTCAGTGCGCGATGACCTTGCATTTACGATGAGGTTTCTCGTATTCACCTGGCGAATGTGGGCCACCCCCACCGCAAGGAGTCCCTGCCATGCACGTCCTCGACCTGCTCCGGTCCGACGATCTCGGCCTCACCCTGCTCTGGGGCGAGGAAGCCCTTCTCGGCCAGGAGGTCAGCGGGGTCAGCGCCACCGACCTGGAAGACCCGGGCCGGTTCCTGGGCCCCGGCGAGATCGTGCTGAGCGGACTGGTGTGGTGGGCCGACGGCGACCTGGAGAAGGCGGACCGTTTCGTCTCCGCGCTCGCCGCCGCCGGGGCCACCGCCCTGCTGGCCGGCGAGGAGACCCACGGGCGGGTCCCCGAGGCACTCGTCGACGCCTGCCGGGCGCACCGGGTGCCGATCGTGGCCGTCCCGGCGCGGACCAGCTTCCGGGCCGTCACCGAGGCGGTGTACCTGCGGCATTGGGGGGACCCCAGTCGGCGCCCGACCCGGACCTTCGCCCTCCCCGCGAACGCGCGGGGCGAGCTGAGCCGGCTGCTGGAGGGCGGGGCCGGGCCCGGCGAACTGCTGGAGCGGGCCTGCGCGCACCTGGGCCGGCTGGACTGCTACCTGTTCACCGCGAGCGGGCGCACGGTGGCCCGTACGCCCTCCGCCCCGGAGATCCCCGCCCAGCGGGCGGCGTCCCCGTCCCGGGGCGGGCTCACGCTGCGCATCGACGCCGACGGCTCCCCCTACGACGCCTGGCAGCTCCACGTGCCCGACGCGGACGCGGCGCCGCCGCGCGTCCTGCACGAGATCGCCGAGGTACTGGCCCAGCACCGCGACGGGCACGCCCACCGGGAGACCGCCGCCGCCCGGGCCGCGGGGCGGGAACTGGCCGGGCTGCTGTCGGGGGACTGCGACCCCGCCGCCCTGGAGGAGGCCCTCACCGCCGCCGGGCTCCCCGCGCGGGGACCGTACCGGGTGCTGGTGGCCACCTCGGCCCCGGCGCTCGCCGAGGCGCTCGCACACCTGGAGGGGGCGTGCTGGGCGCTCGGCGAGGCGGCGCCCGGGGAGGCGGTGGCCGTCCTGTACGAGGACCCGCGCGAGGAGGCCGACCCGGTGGCCGGGCTGCGCGGGCTGTGGCCGCTGCTGCAGGTCTGCGGGGGCCCGGAGGCCGGCCTGCGCCTCGGCGCGGGCGCGCCGGCGGCCGGGCCCGAGGAGCTGCGGGCCTCCCTGGCCCAGGCCCGCTTCGCGCTGACCGCGACGGACGCGGCGGCCCCGGTGCGGGGGGTCGAGCAGCTGGACACCCTGGGCGGGCTGATGGCGGGGGTCCCCGAGGAGGTCCGGGAGGTGTTCGCGGCACGGGTGCTGGGGGCGCTCGGGGACGGGATGCTACGGGAGACCCTGGAGGTCTTCCTGGCCAACAACTGCTCCTGGGCCCGGACCGCGCAGGCGCTCCACCTGCACGTCAACACCGTGCACTACCGGATGGAGCGGGTGCAGGTCCTGACGGGCCGTGACCTGTCCCGCCTGGACCACAAGCTGGACCTGTACGCGGCGCTGCGCTGCGGCTGAGCCGCCGCCGAGCCGGGCCCCTACGGGGTGTTGGGCGCCTGGGGCACGTCGACGTAGACCTCGGTCGACTTCACGCGGGCGGTGACGCTGACGCCGACGGCGATGCCGAGCTGCTCCACCGACTCCCGGGTCACCATGGAGACGATCCGGTGCGGACCCGACTGGATCTCCACCTGCGCCGCCACGTCGTCCACCCGCACCGCCGTGACGATCCCCGCGAAGGAGTTCCGCACCGAGGTGGCGGCGGCCCGGTCGGGCACCGGGTGCAGTCCGGCGGCGCGTTCCTTGGCGAAGGCGGCGAGCGCCGGGCCGTCGACGGCCCGGGTGCCGTCGGGGGCGCGCAGGGCGGGCAGCCGCCCGGATTCGGCCCAGCGGCGGACGGTCTCGGGACTCACGCGCAGCAGACCGGCGGCCTGACCGATGGAGTACGAGGGCACCCGCCCACCCTATCGGCGGGCCCGCGCCCACCGTCCGGCGCCGGAGCGCTCACGCCCCTTCCAGGTTGCGCGTCATGCGCTCCAGGACGCTGACGGCCGTCTCGTACTCCTCGCGGGATATGCCGGCCGTCGACAGCTCGCGGAAGGCGCCGACGCGCAGGCCGACTTCGGCGAGGCGGGCGCGGCCGTCGTCGGTGAGGGCGAGCCGGCCCGGCTGCGGACGGGACGCCCAGCCGCCGGCGAGGACCGCGTCGATGGCGGCGGTCAGGGCGGCGGCGTCGGCGTTGGCCGCGAGGACGGTCCGTACGGCCGTGTCGGTGGCCCCGGGGCCGTCCTCGACGACGTTGAGCACCTGCCAGGCGAGTCGGGTGAGGCCGGACTCGGCCAGCAGGGAGTTCATGGTGGCCGTGAGGGCCTGGTCGGTGCGGTTGAGCCAGTAGCCGATGGGCTTCATGGTGTTGCTCCTCGAAGTCGGCGGAGTCGGCCGAGCCGGCCGAGTCAGTGGGGACGGCTGTGGGCCGTGCGGGGCAGCAGGCGTATGAGGGCGCAGCAGGCGAGGACGGCGGCCGCGACGGCGAAGAGGCTGTGGGCGGTGGCGGTCTCGCTGCCGCCCCGGGTGTGGAAGTAGAGGGTGGTCACGGTGGCGGCGCCGATGCTGTTGGCGAGCTGCGCGACGGCGGACAGCGAACCGCTCGCGCTGCCGGACTCCTGCGGGCCGACTCCGCCGAGGGTGACCTCGTAGACGGTGCCGAAGCAGGTGCCCAGGCCGAGGCCGGTGAGCAGTAGCGGTGCGGCGAGCGTCCAGGCCGTCGGGCTGCCGAAGCGCACCAGGGCGAACAGGGCGAGGGTGCCGGCCAGGGTGAGCAGCAGGCCGGTGAGGATCAGGGTCCGGCCGAGGCGGGCCATGAGCCGGTGTGCGGCGATCGAGGCGGCGATGATGCCGGCGGCGATGGGGGTGAGGGCGAGCGAGGCCTGGGCCGGGGAGCGGTGCAGCCCGTCCTGGAGGTACAGCGACAGGACGAGGAGCAGGCCGGCGACCGCCGCGTAGAAGACGAGCCCGAGCACCAGCCCGGCGGTGAAGGAGCGTTCGCGCAGCAGCGAGGGCTTGATCAGCGGGCTCGCGGCGGTGCTCTGGCGCCGGCAGAACAGGGCGAAGGACACGGCCCCGGCGGCCAGGCAGAGGAGCGGGACGGGGCCCCAGCCGTGCCCGGAGCCGTCGATCAGGCCGTAGAGCAGGCCGAGCATGGCGGTGGCGAGCAGCACGGAGCCGATGCCGTCGACGGTGACCGTACGGTCTCCGCCGTCGCGTGGCAGGAGCCGGACGGCCAGGACGACGGCGAGTCCGCCGAGCCCGATGTTGATCAGGAACATGGACCGCCAGCCGAAGTCCTCGATCAGGAACCCGGCGAGGACCGGGCCGCCGATGGCGGACAGTCCGAGACAGGGGGCGAAAACGCCGAAGGCCTTGCCGATCTCCCGGCGCGGGAACACCGCACCGAGGATGCCGAAGCCCTGCGGGATGACGAGGGCGCCGAAGGCCCCCTGCAGGAGGCGGAACGCGATGACGGAGGCGGGGCCGAAGGCCAGCCCGCAGGCGGCGGAGGCCAGGGTGAAGCCGGTCAGGCCGATGAGGAAGAGGCGGCGGCGCCCGTACTTGTCGCCGAGCCGGCCGCCGACCACCAGCAGCACGCCCATGGCCAGGGCGTAGGAGGCCCCGAGCCACTGGACGAGGCCGTTCCCGCCGTTCAGGTCGGAGGCGATGGCCGGGGCGGCGATGTTGGTGATCGTCGCGTCGAGGAGGTCGAGGACGGAGGCGAAGAGGACGACGGCGAGGACGGCCCACCGGCGGCGGTAGACGGCCGGATCGGCCGGATCGGCCGGGGCGGCCGGGAGCTCGGTGGCAGCGGGGACAGGAGTGGCAGAAGTGGCAGGGGTGGCGGGGGTGGCGGGGGTGGACATGGGTCCTGGGTCCCTCGGGTGGAGTGGCCGGGCGGTGTCAGTGCCCGGTGAAGGCGGGGGCGTTCTCGGTGGCCCACTGCGCGTAGGTGCGGGCGGGGCGGCCGAGAAGGGTTTCGGTGGTGTCGGCCACGGCGGCCGGACCATGGCTCGCGGCGGCCCACAGGTCGAGCAGCGAGGTGACCATCTGCGCGGGCATGAAGGAGGACATCTGCTCCTCGGCGGCCTCGCGGGATATGTGCTCGACCGGGATCTCCCGGCCGATGGCGCCGGAGAGGACGGCCAGCTGCGCGCGGAAGGTGAGCGACTCGGGGCCGGTCAGGGTGACGGAGCGGCCCCGGAGGGAGTCGCCGGTCAGGGCCTCGAAGGCGATGTCGGCGATGTCCTCGGGGTGGATGGGCGCGATGTGCGCGTCCGGGTAGGCGAGCTGGACCGGCATCGACCGGCCGATGGGGTACGCCCAGCCGAAGGAGTTGCTGGCGAAGGCGTCCGGGCGCAGGAAGGTGCAGGTCAGCGAGGAGTCGGCGAGGGCGCGCTCGACCTTGAGGCTGTGGCCGGCGAGCGGGTCGGTCTCGGCGTCCGGGCCGAGGACCGAGGACGAGGAGAGGAGCACCACGTGCTGCACACCGGCGGCTTCGGCCGCCTTGATCAGTTCCTGGATGCCGGCGGGCTCGGGGTAGAGGAAGACCTGGCGTACGCCTTCGAGCGCGGCGGCGAAGGTCTCGGGGCGGTCGAGGGCCAGCTCGAAGGTCTCGACGCCGGCGGGGACGGTCAGTTCGGCCGGGCGGGCGCTGGCGGCGCGCACGGCGTGCCCGGCGGAGTGCAGGCGGGCGATGACGCCCTGGCCGACCTTGCCGCGGGCACCGGTGATGAGAGTGGTCATGGGAGGAGCTCCGTTCGCAGTCCATCGATTTCGTTGACTGAAGACATATGCATGCTGACACGCACACGTTTTCATGTCAACACATGTCTGCGGAGACTCATGTAGATACGATGGGGCCCATGACGAAGCACGAGGAGGAAACGGCCGTCGAGGCCGCCGTGGCCGAAGAGCTGCTGAACGCCGTGGGCCCCGCCTTCGGGAAGCTGCGGCGCTCCTCGCTCCTGGAGGTCGAGAACCCGATCTCGCAGAAGGACCTCGGCCGCACCCTGGTCCTCAATGTCGTCCTGGAGATCGCACAGGACGACACCCGTGAGGTCACCGTCGGCGCCGTGGGCTCCCACCTGGGCGTCGACCCCTCGGTGGCCAGCCGCATGGTCTCCGACTGCATCTCCGCCGGCTACCTCGTGCGCGCCGCCTCCCAGCGCGACGGCCGCCGTACCGTCCTGCACCTCAGCCCCGAGGGCGAGGAGCTGATGGCCCGCTTCCGCCGCCACCAGCGCTCGGCGTACGAGTACATCACCGCCGACTGGAGCGAGCGCGACCGGCTGGAACTCGCCCGCCTGATGGTCAAGTACGTCGCCTCCCAGGAGGCCCTGCGCGGCGCGTAGGGCCTGTGGCCGCCGGGCCGAACGCTCACCGGGCACCCGCCGCGCCCTGGAGGGAGGCGACGTAGCGGGAGGTGAACAGCATCGGGAGGACGAAGCCGGCGGCCTGGACGGCCGTGGCGGCCGTGGAGTGGCCCTGCCCGGCCTGGGCGAGGAGCGCGAGGGCGCCGGCGGTCAGGGCGAAGGCGGCCGTCCAGACGCCGGTGATCACCGTGTTGGCCCGGACGAAGGGGCGCAGCCCCCAGACCTCGCGGGGGGTGGTGCGCTTGGCGATGCCGAGGGTGAACGGCTTGCGGATCAGCAGCGAGACCGCGGCGATCAGGGCCAGGACGGCCGAGGACAGCGCCGCCGAGTAGCCGTGCACGGCCGACTGCGGGTCGGCGAAGGCGATGCAGGCCAGGGCCGCGAAGAAGACCGCCGAGCCGGTCTCGATGATCAGCGCGTCGAACCCGGCGCCCTCGCGGCGCTCCCGGAGGGCCACCGCGACGGCGGCCACCAGCGCGGCCGCCGCACCCCACTGCCACTGGGCGGACGGGACCACCGCGAAGACGATCCACGGAAGGAAGGTGCGCACGTACGACATCGAAGACCCCCGGTTGCTGCGGCTGACCCGCCTGACGTTCCTGTTCTGACATGTCGAAGATAGATGTTCCAGAACTGACATGTCAAGGATGGAATGTAAGGTGGTGGGTATGAGCCTTCGACACGCCCTCCTCGGACTCCTCTCCGAGCGCCCGGCCAGCGGCTACGACCTGCTGAAGCGCTTCGAGACCTCGCTGGCCAACGTCTGGCCGGCCACCCAGAGCCAGATGTACGGCGAGCTGTCCAAACTGGCCGCCGCCGGGCTGATCAGCGTCTCGGCCGAGGGCCCGCGCGGCCGCAAGGAGTACACCCTCACCGACGAGGGCCTGACCGAACTGCGGCACTGGCTGACGGAGACCAAGCCGGCGCGCAACACCCGCAGCGACGTCCTCCTGAGGGTCTTCTTCCTCGGCGTCCTCACGCCCGAGCAGGCGAGCGGCTACCTGACCGGGCTGATGGAGCTGTCCGACCGGGAGTACGAGGCCCTGCGCGCGCTGGAGCAGTCGATCGACTGGGGCGAGGACCGCCTCTCGGTACACGGCCGCATCGCCCTGGAATACGGCCTCCGCTTCAACGAGATGCGCCGCGAATGGGCCCGCTGGGCGGCGACCCAGCTCTAAACCGTGCCTGGCCGGACCGCGTCCCCGGGGCCCGTCAGAGCTTGCCGGCCACCAGGACGACGCGGTGGCCGCCGAGGGCGCGGGCGAAGCGCTCCAGGAACGCGGGGCTGAACTCGGGCCAGTCCCAGAACTCGAAGCCCAGGTAGCCGAAGGCGTAGTAGTCGGCGTCCCACCCCCACGCGGCCAGGTCGCCGGCGCGCCCGCAGTCCGGGCAGGTCACGGCGGCCGCGCCGGCGGCGTGCCAGGCGTCGATGGCCTCCTCGAAGGGCTCCCAGGCCTCCTCGACGGTGTCCCACTCGTCGGTGACGAGGTCCACCCGGCCGGCGCAGTGCGGGCACACCGCGAACCGGGGCTCGCCCTGGCCGCCGTGGAAGACGGTCCGCCCCGTCTCGGTCTTCAGCCCGTCGGTGGGCTCCCAGTCCGCGTCGGCGACGGCCGCGGACCAGGAGGGGCCGGGCGGATGCCCCAGCGGGGCGCCGAGCACACAGGGGGTGAGCTCGGCCCGCACGATCCCCTCCCCGACGAGCCAGTCGAGTCCGGCGGCCGCCAGGGCCGGGGCGTCGGCGGCCGTGGCGTCGAGGTCGACGACGGTCTGGAAGTGGCTTCCCATGAGGACGACGGTAGACGCCGGAGGGCCGGACCGCCGACGCGGTCCGGCCCTCCGGGGCGGCTGAGGGGCCTGGTGTCACTTCATGCCGACGGCGTACCGGTACGAGAAGTGGACGATCTTCCAGACCGTCTCCAGCTCCGCATAGCTCCTGGGCCCGTAGACGAGCGTCACCGCCTGGACCGGGTGGTGCACGCCCCAGCCCGCCTCGATGACGGCCTCCTCCGCCTCCTTCGGGAGGGTGAGGTGGAGCGAACCGTCGTGGTGGGGGTGGATGTGGGCCCACTCCCTACCGCGCTGGAAGGCCTCGGCGGGGCCCGTCCCGACGCCCTCGGGCAGGAAGAGCGCCCGGGCGTGCGGCACCGAGACGAGCGTGGGAGCCATGTACACGTACGGCAGCGCGCGCATCCGCCCCCACAGCTCCTCCTGCAGCATGATCGGGGAGATCTGCGAGCCCTGGCCGTGCGGGGCCGGCCCGAAGACCTTCGGGGCTGCGCCCTCGCGGGGAGTCAGGGTGAGCATGGCGGTGTTCCTTTCCGGCCGGTGACCCGGCTACAGCGTGAAGGGCTACGGAGCTGCGGCGCGGCTGCGTCAGGCGCTCGCCTTGGCAGCGAGCTGCCCCAGGACGTCGAGGAGCCCGGTGGCGACCTCTTCGTCGTCGGCGGGGTGGGTCTCGGCGAAACGGGTGACGGAGCCGGGAACGGAGAGCCGGGCCTCTTCGAGGACGGCACCGCCGGCGACACCGGCCGACTTCCGGGCCTCGTCCTGGGCCCACACGCCGCCGTAGCTGCCGAAGGCGGTGCCGATGACGGCGACCGGCTTGCCGGTGATCGCGCCGGTCCCGTACGGGCGGGACAGCCAGTCGATCGCGTTCTTCAGCACGGCGGGGATGGTGCCGTTGTACTCGGGCGACACGAGCAGGAGGGCGTCCGCCCGGGACACCGCCTCCCGCAGCGCCGTCGCCGCCTCGGGGACGGAACCCTCGACGTCGATGTCCTCGTTGTAGAAGGGGATTTCGGCGAGGCCCGCGTGGATCTCGACGTCGACGTGCCCGGGGGCGTGCTTGACGGCCGCTTCGGCCAGCTGGCGGTTGTGCGAGCCGGCCCGGAGGCTGCCGACGAGGGCGAGGACGCGCACGGTCATGATCGGACTCCTTGGTGAGAGACGCCGGAGGGCGAAGGCCGCGGCGGACACCGCGATCCCGGTCCCGACGCTAGGCGCGACCACCGGACTCCCCGTAGAGCCTCACTTGAGCGCGCCCCCGACCCCTCCCCCGCGCCCCGGCTCCGCCTGGGCCTCGGCCTCGGCGATCGGGGCGGCGGGCGACCGGCCGGAGCGCCAGGCCGTGTTGGGCGGGAACCTGCCCGCCAGGTCGACGTTCCACCGCAAGCTGCGTGGTGTCGGGCTGATGAACGAGCGCCGCCTGGTCGAGGCGGGACGCGCGGCGCGGGCTCGCCCGCCGGGGCGTGATCGTGCTGAACGGGACACGCCCCGACCACCGCGAGTGGGCCTCGGCCCTCGGCCTGCCCGTGCTTCCACCGCGCACGTGGACGAGCGTCCGGCTCGCTCCCGCGTCCGAGGACGACGGCAGCCCCGTGATCGTGCTCGACGGCACCGCATGGCGCGTGGCCCGCCCGGATGACGCCGAGACCCCGCTGCCCGGCATCGTCCTCGGCTGAGCGGAGCCCTACCGGGACCACAGGAGTCGTCCCCCGATCACGCCCTGCGCCAGGCGCCGAGCAGTTCCTCGGGTCCGTACGCCGCCTGGAGGCCGGAACAAGTGGTCCCGTTGCGCGAGACCGCCACGAGCGGTACGGGCTCGTCGGTGATGGCTGCCCGGTGCTTCTGGAGGGCGGCCAGGTCGTGGTTGTCGAACGCGGAGTTCTCCAGCCACTTGACCGAACCGAGGAAGAGCAGTTCCTTGGCCACCGGCTGCCGGTCGGCGCCGACCAGGTCGATTTCGACGTCGTTGCTGCGGGTCCAGTATCCGCCGATCGCGGGGGCGGCGGGCAGGTGCCCGTCCGGCAGGAGCCTGGCGAGGGATTCCCGGACGAGAGGTTCGACCGCGCGCCCCCGCCAGCTCGTCCACCGCTCCTTGATCCGGCTCAGCGTGAGATCCCCCCGCATCCGCTCGATCCAGGGCAGCAGCACCGGAACCGTCCCGGCGCAGAGCCAAGCGTGGCGCATGCGCCGGCGGCTCGGATGACGAACGGGAGCGGTTCCTCCCGTGGGGACTGCGTTTCGCGGGCGGTGTTGCGCGAACCCTGAACCAGGGCACACGCCGAAGAGCCGGACCGCAATCAGCGGTCCGGCTCTTCGTTTCGCCTGTTCAGGCGGCTGCGGAGGATACGAGATTCGAGCTCGTGAGGGGTTGCCCCCAACACGCTTTCCAATTCTCCCGAACACCGTCCGCCAGCGTTCGCACCCGTCCTGACCTGCGGCGGAGTGAATCGCTGAGAAGCGGCTGAACCCGGCCGGACGGGGGTGAACGAGACCAGAACTGAGACCAGGCGACCGCTCGGGCACGGGTCGTCGAGGTGCGTTTCGACGTGCTCGTCCATGCCGCCGGCACCGGGCACATGGGGCGCCAGGCAGGCTGGAGGGCGCGCACTGTCAGTACCGAAACGGACGGGTCCCCGTCAGTGACCATGCCCGCGCGAACCGGCCGGCGCGCACTGTCAGAAGGTCGGCTCCGCCGACGAAGGCACCATCCGCCTTGTTCTCGGCTGTCCAGAGGACTGCCACGTGACCCCTCGCGGGGTCGGCAACGGCCTGTCGGTGAATCGTGAAGGCGGGCCGGATTCCGGGCGCGGCCTGCCGCTCTACCAGCTCGGCCAGCTCGGAGGGGCCGTGTGCGTCACCGGCGGGGTCGGCCCCCGAGAACAGGGCGAACCCGTCCGTCACCAGGTCCTCGGCCAGCTCGGTCCGGCCGTTGCGAAGCCGCATCCAGCGGTGGCACAGGTCTTCGAGCGTGGCAGCGTCGGTCCCTTCGGCCGCCTCGGGCCCCGGGTCGGGCTGTCCGCAGTGCCGCTCCGCCACGAACGTCCAGTTCTCCCGGACACGGTCGCCCTCGAGAACGTTGACGTCGATGCCGGTCAGCACCTGACCGTCGGCCTTCCGCACGTCCCACAGGTAGGCGAACCGGTCACCGGCGTCGACCAACACTCGCGGGCTGAAGACGTTCGCAGTTCGCGCGCGGTACGCGGTGACGAACCGTTCCTGCTCCTGCGGGCCGACTACCGCGTCCAGGCCGGCCGTGCGCCCCGACCACTGCACGCAGTCGTCGGACATCAGCTCGTACGCCAGTGACGGGTCATCGTTCCACATCCGGCACCACGTGATCATGCGCTTCTCGTTGTCCATGACCACAGCATCACAACCACTCGCGACACCGTCCTGTCGGTGTTTCAGATCACTGGGCGAACGGCTCGGCGTCCAGGCGCCTCAGCTCGGCCTGCCAGTGCGGCTCCCGGGACACGATGCGAGCGTCGGACAGCTCCAGCGAGGTGATCCGGTCCAACTGGAAGCCCCGGACCGCCGAGCGCAGCCGGCACCACGCCGCCAGATACCAGCCGGTCGTCCCCCAGAGCAGCCCCAGCGGCTCGACGTCACGCGTCGTCACCGCGCCGACCCGGTCGGCATAGGTGAGGCGCAGGACCCTCCCGGCGACCGTCGCCTCGACGATGGCCTCGCTCAGTGCGTCGCTCCCGCCGGGCGCGTGGTCCCCGACCTGGTACACCAGCCCCGCGAGCGCTTCCTCCCGCTGTCGCACGTCGGCAGGCAGCACCGCCAGTATCTTCCGGCCGGCCCTGTGCGCGGCTGCCGCGAACGGTGTGGAGGCCGCTGTCCGGAGCGCAACACTGATGGCGAGGGCCTCAGCGGGGCTGAGCGTCACGGGCGGCAGCGTACGGTCCCGGTCCAGGCTGTAGCCCCCGGCCCGACCGGCCACACTGCGGATCGGCAGGCCCGACTGCCTCAACGCTTCAAGATCCCGCTCAACGGTACGCACGCTGACCTCGAACCGCCGTGCCAGCCACGAAGCACTGCGTGGCCGCGGAGCCACCGCTCGAAGCTCCTCGACGAGTGCATACAAGCGATCGGTGCGGTTCACGGCCCTAGCCTATGCGGCCAACTCCGGACGCCCTTCGGAGGGTTGATCACGCTCCCAGGCCGACGGCGCTCACGGCCCGCCCATGGTGACGTTCGGCTGCGCGGCGGTCGCGGCCCTCCTGACGTCCGGGTGGAGCATCCTCCAAAGTCGTTGGTCTCATACCGGGCCGCCAGTAGCCATCAGGGCTGTATCCCGTGCCCGTACCTCAGGCCGGCGAGACCGCGCTGGCAGCCAGCCGCAAGCAGTGAGCTGTCGACTGAGGCCACGAGACGACGATGGCCCCGGCCGCAGAGCGGTCGGGGCCATCGTTTCGCCCTGGCGGGCGGAGGCGGAGGATACGAGATTCGAACTCGTGAGGGGTTGCCCCCAACACGCTTTCCAAGCGTGCGCCCTAGGCCTCTAGGCGAATCCTCCGCCGCAAACAATACAAGACGTTGAGGGGTGCTCGCGAACACGATCCGGATCGGGGGTCGGGGAGGGGGCGGCGGTCGGGGCGGGCTCGATTCCGGGGGGTTCCATCCGCTAGGGTGGGGCCCAGCCCCTCACGTGGCGCTATCTCACCCAACTCCCCCAGGGCCGGAAGGCAGCAAGGGTAAGTGGGCTCTGGCGGGTGCGTGAGGGGCGCTTTGCGTTCCGGGGGCGGCGGCGGGCAGCCGTTGTCGGTGGGCCCGGATAACCTCGTAGACGTGTCGTCCCTTGCGCTGTACCGCCGCTATCGCCCCGAGTCGTTCGCCGAGGTCATCGGGCAGGAGCATGTCACTGTCCCCCTGATGCAGGCCCTGCGGAACAACCGGGTCAACCACGCGTACCTGTTCAGCGGGCCGCGCGGGTGTGGGAAGACGACCAGCGCGCGCATCCTGGCCCGGTGCCTCAACTGTGAGCAGGGTCCCACTCCCGACCCCTGCGGTGAGTGCCAGTCCTGCCGCGACCTGGCCAGGAACGGGCCGGGGTCCATCGATGTGATCGAGATCGACGCCGCCTCGCACGGTGGTGTCGACGACGCCCGTGACCTGCGCGAGAAGGCCTTCTTCGGGCCCGCGTCCAGCCGCTACAAGATCTACATCATCGACGAGGCCCACATGGTCACCTCGGCGGGCTTCAACGCCCTGCTGAAGGTGGTCGAGGAGCCGCCGGAGCACCTCAAGTTCATCTTCGCGACCACCGAGCCCGAGAAGGTCATCGGGACCATCCGGTCGCGTACGCACCACTACCCCTTCCGGCTCGTACCGCCCGGGACCCTGCGCGACTACCTCGGCGAGGTGTGCGGCCGCGAGGGGGCCCACGTCGAGGACGGGGTGCTGCCGCTCGTCGTGCGCGCTGGCGCCGGGTCCGTGCGTGACTCCATGTCCGTCATGGACCAGCTCCTCGCCGGCGCAGGCGAGGAGGGTGTGACGTATGCCATGGCCACCTCTCTGCTCGGGTATACGGAGGGGTCGCTGCTCGACTCCGTCGTGGACGCCTTCGCCGCCGGGGACGGGGCCGCCGCCTTCGAGGTCGTCGACCGGGTGGTCGAGGGCGGGAACGACCCGCGCCGATTCGTCGCCGACCTGCTGGAGCGGCTGCGCGACCTGGTGATCCTGGCCGCCGTGCCCGACGCCGGGGAGAAGGGGCTCATCGACGCCCCCGCCGACGTGGTGGAGCGGATGCAGGCCCAGGCGTCGGTGTTCGGCGCCGCCGAGCTCAGCCGCGCCGCCGACCTGGTCAACGCCGGGCTGACGGAGATGCGCGGAGCCACCTCGCCCCGGCTCCAGCTGGAGCTGATCTGCGCCCGGGTACTGCTCCCGGCCGCCTTCGACGACGAGCGCTCCTTCCAGGCCCGGCTCGACCGGCTGGAGCGGAGCGGCCCGCCCGCCGGTGCCGCCTTCGCGGCCGCGCCCGCCGCGCCGCCCGCCATGGGATACGTGCCCGGGCCCGACGCGCACGGCATGGCCCCGGCCGGACCGGGCGGAGGGGTGGCCGCCGCGCGTGCCGCCGTACGGGGGCCCGTGGAGGAGTCCGTTCCGGCTCCGGCTCCCGCCGCTGCGCCTGCTGCTGTTCCGGCTCCGGTTTCCGGTCCGGCCCCCGCGCCCGTACAGGCCCCGGCCGCGCCCGCGCAGGAGCCCGGGGCTAGTGCGCCTACACAGCATGGAGGAGGACGCCGGTTCGAATCCGGCCGCCCCGCC